>NZ_JBUPVZ010000001.1:0-200459 GCF_055486375.1 Bacillus sp. 11C | reverse complement strand
ATCCAATGCCGTCTATGCTGCGTTACAGCACCAAGCCGACAACATAGCGTTTGTCGGGAATTTGGGTGGAACCACGGATGATAAACACATTCGTCCCTTTTATAGGGATGAATGTGTTTTTTTATATGAATTGAATACATGCGAAGAAAAGGACATGAATGATCGTTACGGTTTTCAGAGAGGGAAGAAAAGGTGAGAGCTTCCCAGCTTAGGATGATCATTTACCGCCTTGGAGCAGCATTGGGGAACTGAAGTATCCAATGCCGTCTATGCTGCGTTACAGCACCAAGCCGACAACATAGCGTTTGTCGGGAATTTGGGTGGAACCACGGGTTAATCACACACTCGTCCCTTTCAGAGGGATGGGTGTGTTTTTTTATATACAACAATTGATAAGGAGTGTTTAAAATGAGTAAACATGTACACATTCAGCTTCCAGACGGACAGATCAAGGAATATCCGAAAGGTATTACAATCAAAGAAGCGGCTGGTTCTATCAGTTCCAGTCTGCAAAAGAAGGCGGCTGCGGGTCAGGTCAACGGCAAGCTCGTTGATCTTGGCTTTCAGCTGGAAGAGGATGCTGAGCTTTCGATTATCACACTTGATTCACAAGAAGGCTTGCAGGTGCTCCGCCACACATCAGCGCACGTATTGGCTCAAGCTGTGAAACGCCTGTATGGAGAAGTATCATTGGGGATAGGTCCAGTGATTGAAGACGGCTTCTACTATGACATGAAGCTGGAGCACAGTTTGACATCAGGTGACTTAGAAGCCATCGAAAAAGAAATGAAGAACATTATAAATGAAAACCTTGAAATTAAACGAATTGAGGTTTCTTACGAAGAGGCTGAAGAACTGTTTGCTCAAAAAGGCGAGCCGTTTAAGCTGGAGATTTTGAAGGATATTCCGCGCGGAGAGGGTATCACGCTGTACCAGCAGGGAGAATTCGTTGACCTGTGCCGGGGGCCGCACCTTCCTTCTACAGGGATGATCAAGGCGTTCAAACTGACAAGAGTATCGGGCGCTTATTGGCGCGGAGACAATGAAAATGAAGTCCTGCAGCGGGTGTACGGGGTTGCGTTTCACAAGAAAAAAGATTTGGATGCGCATCTGCATATGCTGGAAGAAGCGGCAAAACGTGATCACCGCAAGCTTGGCAAACAGTTAGAGCTGTTTATGTTTTCTGAAGAAGCGCCGGGGATGCCGTTTTATTTGCCGAAAGGGCAGATTGTCCGCAATGAACTGGAACGCTTCTCGCGTGAGCTGCAAACAAATGCCGGCTATGATGAGGTGCGTACACCGTTTATGATGAATCAGCGGTTATGGGAGCAGTCAGGCCACTGGGATCATTATCGCGACAATATGTATTTTTCAGAAGTGGATGAGACAAGATTCGCAATGAAGCCGATGAATTGTCCTGGACATATGCTCATCTTTAAAAACAGCCTGTATTCGTATCGTGATCTGCCGATTCGAATGGCGGAGTTCGGCCAGGTCCATCGCCACGAATACAGCGGCGCTTTAAATGGCATGCTTCGCGTCCGGACGTTCTGCCAGGATGACGCGCATATCTTCGTTCGGGAGGATCAGATTGAGAGCGAGATCAAAGAAGCGATTGGGCTGATTGACGAGGTATATCGCACATTTGGCTTTGAGTATTCGGTTGAGCTTTCGACTCGCCCGGAGGATTCATTAGGCGATGATAGCCTTTGGGAAGCATCGGAACGCGCCTTAGCACATGTCCTTGAGGAACTCGGCCTGCCTTATGAGGTAAATGAAGGCGACGGGGCGTTTTACGGACCAAAAATTGATTTTCACATAAAAGATGCCCTGAAACGAAGCCACCAATGTGCGACAATTCAGCTTGATTTTCAAATGCCGGAAAAATTCGATTTAACATATATCAATGAACACAATGAAAAGGTTCGTCCTGTTGTCATACACAGAGCGATATTCGGCTCGATCGACCGTTTCTTTGGTATTTTGATCGAGCATTTCGGCGGGGCGTTCCCAGTCTGGCTCGCACCGATTCAGGTTCAAATCATACCGGTTTCACACGTTCACTTGGACTATTGCAGAAAGGTGCAGGCAGAGCTTAAACAGGTGGAGATAAGAGTCGGCATTGATGAGCGCAATGAGAAGCTTGGATACAAAATCAGAGAGTCGCAGGTACAGAAAATCCCATACGTGCTTGTGCTTGGAGATCATGAAGAGCAGCAGGATGCGGTAAACGTTCGCCAATTCGGGCATCAAGAGAATAAACACGTTTCTTTTCAAATTTTTAAAGATAAACTTGTCAAACAGGTGAAAAATCGAGGCATGTAGGAGAAAAGCTGCGGATTCTCACTTTGCTTTTTTGACTTTCCCTATCCGGAATCAGTAAAATAATAAGTAAATCATATCGTTCGTATGTTATGAATGCATCTCGAAATGGGGAAATTGACATGGACCATGACAAACTGGAAGCAAATTTGCTGGATCACGCACTTACAAAATACTTGAAAACCACGAAGCAAATAGATGAAGCTACCGTTCCGAAACACGTAAATAATGTAAGAGGATTTATTCTGCGGATCATATACAGACATGGGAGCTGCACCATAAAGGATATACTAAAGGAGGTCACACTGTCTCCCTCTGCGACAACCACCGCCCTCAATCATTTAGAGCAGGAGGGTTTTATTGAGAGATCGAGAAATAAAAATGACCGCCGCACTGTATGGATTACGCTTTCTGAGTCGGGCCGGGGAGCGGCTGAGCAAATGATCGAAAACCGCCAGCAGCTGATTGACGGCATGTTTGAACGTGTAACAGCCGAAGAGAAAAAGACGTTCTTAGCGATTGTTGCGAAGCTGACCCAATAGGGATAGAAAAAGCCGGTGCGCGAAGCGCCGGCTTTATAGAGATTATTCCATATCGCTCAGACGTTTGCCTGCGACGGCATAATGGTCTTTTCTCATTTCTTCTATAAACACAACAATTTTTTCTTCAGAAGCACCGGTTGTTTCCTTTACCGCTTCTGTTACTTTCTCGACAAGATTGCGTTTTTGCTCGTCTGTACGGCCTTCGAGCATTTTGACGGTTACGTATGGCATGGGTGCTGAATCCTCCTTTATCTCGTTTCCTCTCTTTAGAAAAAGAGGCTTCTTATAGTATACTGAATAAAGTAAATTCTTGCATTTTTAGAAAGAGGGATATCTCACTTGGACCGTTTTTTATATTATCCGTTATCTTTAATGCCATACCTCGTCATCACGTTAATTGTGTCGTTTACGATACACGAGCTTGCCCATGCTTATGTCGCATACAAATTCGGTGACGATACGGCGAAAAGACAAGGAAGACTGACACTGAATCCTATTAAACACCTTGATCCGTTCGGAACCATTTTGATTCTGGTGGCAGGCTTCGGATGGGCGCGCCCTATTCCTGTCAATCGCCGCTTCTTTAAGAAACCTCGGCTTGCCGGCGTGCTCGTATCTATTGCCGGACCCGTCAGTAACCTGATTCTTGCGTTTATCGGTTTCTTTTTGTTAGTGTTGATGCATGCATACGGAATGGAGCAGCTTGCGGCATTCAGCACGGGACTTGATCAGTTCTTTTCCATTTGGATTCAGCTGAACCTTGTCTTGTTTTTATTTAATCTGCTGCCGCTTCCTCCGCTCGATGGCTATCGAATCATTGAAGATCTCGTCCCTCCGGGGGTTCGTGCCAAGATGACGCAGGCGGAGAGCTACGGCTTTATTGTCTTTTTGGTTCTGTTTGTGACACCGCTCGGATCTTACGTGCTTTGGCCGATGCTCAACGCCGGAAGAGATCAGATTTTACAGCTGTTTTCAGCGATATTTCAACCGCTTTTGTAGGAGGTAGAACTCATGGAAGAAAAAAAGAAAAAATCAATCGGGTTTAATATTATCAAAAGTGATCCGACAGACGGACACGGCGGTTTTGGCGTAGGGGCACTCAGCTTAGATAACATTTCCCCCGTATTCGTCGATGTAGAGGAAAAAGAAGCGTTCGTTGACATCGGCGCCATGCACGCCCGCAGCACCGTTGAAAAAGGAATTAAATTTCTGCCGAACAAAGAAGATGTTCCGAACGGCAAACCATACTGGCTTGTCTGGGTGACGATTGACAGAAGAGAAGAGGGGCCTTATTACGCTGGTGTGACTGCCTGTGAACTGACGGTCGACAGAAGCATCAGAAGAGGCTACAAATCGCTGCCTGAGCATGTGAATCTGATGGATAAATCCATGAAACGGAACATTATCATTGATAAAATGGACGACAGCTCGAAGCGTGTGCTCGGCGAGTTTCTGAAAAATCATGATCAGGGACTATGGGATCGGTCACCAGATGAATTAAAAACAGGCCTTTTTCCGGAAGATAATTAGTTTGTGGACGTTATGTGAACTTTTAGAAAATTAGTACTATTTTTCGTGAACATTGAGTAAACTGATGATACAGAAATAGGACATGGAAAATCCCGAGCCGAACCAAGACTCGGGGTTTTTCATTTTTAGGGTGATAGGATGTACGAAACCATTCGAGTCGGTGATTGGGTGATTAAAGCCGATGAAATAAACGCGAAGTGACCACTTTATCCCCGAAAGATTCCCGAAACCGATTGTTCAGCTTGATTGCGTCACATTGCTTCCATGGATTATGAAGAAACCATACGAATAACCCGGCCTCCGAGGAGCCGGGTTATTTTTAATGATTCCGCCCCAGCCATTTGTCCCACCACTTCTTCGGGGAAGCGGGGCTTTCTTTGGCTGGAAGCCGGTCTTTTGTTGGTTTTGCAGGTTCTGCCCCATAACACACGTTCGACGGTTCAGTGCCTTTCACAAAATACGTGTAGTGCTTGGCTGCGCAGCCGGGACCGGACGTGTAGCCTGTTGCCGGATCAATGTACACGCCGGTTACGCCTTTTGGCGGTTTGAAAGCAGTTTCCGGTTCTCCTTTGAGCGCATCCTCCATGAAGTCAGCCCAAATCGTTTTGGCGTAGCTTTTTTCTTCGACCGAGTCGATGGTGCTGTTTTTGTCATAGCCCGTCCAAACACCTGCGGCCAGCTGTGGATTGAAGCCGATCATCCAGCTGTCTGCGCTGGTGGTTCCTGATTTTCCTGCATACGTTCTTGTCAGGCGGTTGGCGATCGTCCGTCCGGTTACCGACGTATAGCCGTTTAAATCCGTATCAAACATGCCTGTCATCATACTTGCCGTGACAAAAGCGGCTTTTTCATCAAGCACCTGTTTATGCTGATTCGGGTTTTCGTACAGCACATGTCCCGCCGCGTCCGTGACCCTCGAAATAAAAGTCGGTTCGATTTGCTTCCCGCCATTTGCGAGCATGGCATAGGCGTTGACCATCTCAATCGGGCGCACGGGTTCGGTGCCGAGTGCCAGGGACGGCAGTTTTTGAAAATGAGCAGTGATGCCGAACTCTTTTGCCGCCTGTACGAGCTTGTTCATGCCGAGAAAGAGATGTGTTTTCACAGCGTAAATGTTGTCGGAAAGCGCCAGCGCCTGCAGAAGCGTAATCGGCTTGTTGGCGTAGTATCCGTTATAGTTGCTTGGAGAATACGTTTCTCCCTGTGCATCAATCTGAAACTCGGTTTCTTCGCTTTTCATCAAGGTGACTGGCGTAAATCCGCTCTGAATCGCTTTGTAGTACAGCAATGGCTTAATCGTCGAAGCGGGCTGGCGTTTCGCCTGTGTCGTCCGGTCAAACGGGCTTTTTTGATAATCCCTGCCGCCGACAAGGGCCAGAACACTTCCTGTGCGGGGATCAATGGCTGAAAACCCGACTTGAATGTTAGAGCCGGCGTTAACTGTTTCGGTAATGGTCTCCTCGGCGATGCGCTGCATCCGTTTATCTACCGTTGTATAGACGTTTAATCCGCTCGTTTCAATTTGCTCCCGCGTCATGCCGAGCTTTTTCTCCACCTCTCTCATCGCATTGTCATAGAAATAAGGGGCCTTTCTCTTGGAAATTTGTTTATTCAAAGGCTGATAGGAAAGAGGTTCCTTGATCAGTTCATTCGCTTTTTTCTGGCTGATCATCCTCTGCTTTTCCATCATTCGCACAATCGTTTTCTGGCGCTCCTTGGCCTTCGTTTCATTGATATACGGCGAATAGCCGGAAGGGCCTTTTGGGATCCCCGCCAATAAAGCGGCCTCCGCATCCGTCAGGTTTTTCGCATGCTTGCCGAAATACAGGCGGGAAGCGGCTTCAATGCCGTAGGCGCCGTGGCCGTAGTAAATCGTATTTAAATAGCCTTCTAAAATCTCTTCCTTAGAATAGTTCTGTTCCAAACGGATCGTGTAGAACGCCTCATTCCATTTTCGTTTCCACGTTTTATCGTGTTCAAGGTATAAATTTCTCGCATATTGCTGGGTGATGGTGCTTGCGCCCTGAACCTTGGCAAATGCTTTCAAATCAGCAAGCGCCGCACCGGCCATGCGTTTATAATCAAAGCCGTGATGATCGTAGAAATTCTGGTCTTCAACCGCCACTGTCGCTTTTACAATTGTCGGATTCATGTCCTTTAAGGGGACCCAATAGCGCTTTTCACCGTAATTCGTTTCCCCGAGCTTTGAGCCGTCACTCGCATACAAAATCGTGGATTGCGGCACTTGCACGGAGGGAGCGCCTTGGTATTTGGCTATCAAAATGACAGTCATAAACACAGCAGCTGCCGCTAAGGCCGCAAGAGCCCCTAAAAAGATACAGGCGCGGACGGTTTTCAGCGTCAGTCTCAGCCGTTTATTTGTCATTGCATCCACAATGGGTTCCCCCTTTTTTTATGTTTCTACTATTATGAGGAAAAAAGACCGTTTTTAAACATCGCAGAACACGACGCATCTTTACTTTTTTCCCGCCATCCTCTATACTTTTTCCTTAGGTGAAAAAGAGATTTCAACCGGGAATAAAAGCTGAAAAGACGCTTACAATACATGAATACAGCCTTGAAAGGGAGATGACAATTGAGCGAACTTTGGTACACAGAGAAGCAGACGAAAAACTTTGGCATTACGATGAAGGTTAATAAAACATTACATACAGAACAAACGGAGTTTCAGCATTTAGAAATGGTGGAAACGGAAGAGTTCGGCAACATGCTGTTTTTGGACGGCATGGTCATGACATCTGAAAAAGACGAATTCGTTTATCATGAAATGGTGGCGCATGTCCCATTGTTTACACACCCGAAACCGGAGCACGTTCTTGTTGTCGGCGGCGGTGACGGCGGCGTCATCAGAGAAATCCTGAAGCATCCGAGCGTGAAAAAAGCGACACTTGTTGATATTGACGGCAAGGTTATCGAATACTCTAAAAAGTTCCTTCCTTCTATCGCGGGCAAACTGGACGATCCGCGCGTTGACGTGCAGGTGGATGACGGATTTATGCACATTGCGAAATCTGAAAATCAATACGACGTGATCATGGTGGATTCAACTGAACCTGTCGGACCGGCTGTAAACCTGTTTACAAAAGGATTCTACGCAGGAATCGCAAAAGCGCTGAAAGAAGACGGAATTTTCGTCGCTCAGACGGACAACCCATGGTTTACGCCGGAATTAATCACAAATGTACAGCGCGACGTGAAGGAAATCTTCCCGATTACGAAGCTGTATACGGCGAACATTCCGACATATCCAAGCGGTTTGTGGACATTTACAATCGGATCGAAAAAATATGATCCGCTTGCAGTGGAAGACAGCCGTTTCTTCGATATTGAGACGAAATATTACACAAAAGATATTCATAAAGCGGCGTTTGTTCTGCCGAAATTTGTGAGTGACCTGATTAAATAATGAGGGTATGGCGCAGGAGCGAATCTTGCGCTTTTTTACAGGAAAGCGAGGGTATTATAGATGAGATTTGATGAAGCATATTCAGGAAAAGTATTTATCGCGAGCCGTCCCGAGTGGGAAGGGGCGGACGCCATCCTTTACGGCATGCCGATGGACTGGACGGTCAGCTATCGCCCGGGCTCACGCTTTGGCCCGAGCAGAATCCGCGAGGTGTCAATCGGCCTTGAAGAATACAGCCCGTATTTAGACCGTGATCTGGCTGATCTGAACTTCTTTGACGCCGGCGACATTCCGCTGCCGTTCGGAAATCCGCAGAGAAGCCTTGATATGATTGAGGAATACGTGGACAGCATCCTGGAAAAAGGGAAATTCCCAATGGGCATGGGCGGGGAGCACCTCGTGTCATGGCCTGTCATAAAAGCGATGCACAAGAAATACCCAGACCTCGCGATTATCCATTTTGACGCACATACAGATCTTCGCGTTGATTATGAGGGAGAACCGCTTTCTCACTCCACGCCGATCCGCAAAGCGGCAGAATTGATCGGACCGCAAAATGTATATTCTTTCGGAATCCGTTCCGGCATGAAGGAAGAGTTTGAATGGGCGAAGGAAAACGGCATGCACATTTCAAAATTTGAAGTGCTTGAACCGCTGAAAGAAGTGCTTCCGAAGCTTGCGGGCCGTCCGGTATACGTCACAATCGACATTGACGTATTAGACCCTGCGCACGCACCGGGAACAGGAACGGTTGACGCCGGCGGCATCACGTCTAAAGAACTGCTTGCATCCGTCCATGAAATCGCGCGTTCAGGAGTAAACGTGAAGGGCGCTGATTTAGTGGAAGTCGCACCGGTGTACGACCACTCAGAACAAACGGCAAACACAGCCAGTAAAGTCATCCGTGAGATGCTGCTTGGGTTTGTGAAATAAGGAAGCATCCAGACCTTGTCTGGATGTTTTTTTATTGTGAAAAAAAAAACCGCCGATGGACGGCGGTTTTAGATCATGGCGCGTTGTGCAACATCAAAATGTTCTGTTGATGAATTTGATACCTCGACTGTGATAAATACAGCACTCACAGCTAAACAAGCGAGTAATAATTTATACTTCCATTTCATATAAATTCACCCCCCCTTGAATGTGCTGTCTTGCTTCTTCAACCTTTAAAAAGTAATGAGATGCTTTTTTGTAATTTTCCTTCTGATGATAATACTTAGCAACATCAAGTGCGAAGTCTTCAATATCAGCATACATCATTTTACTTTCAAGAAAAACAAAACATTTTTCTATCCGTTCCTCATCTGGTCCAGATAAGTATAAAGATTCCAAAAATTCAAACTCCGTTAAGTACACGGTGTCTCCCGCTGTTGCTGAATATTCTATTCCTTTTTTATGATATTCACAAGCGTCATCCATCTTACCTAATTTAAAATAAATTTGTGTAATGAGGAAAAAGGCTTGTGGCAGAGAAGGGATCATTTTAGATCCTTCAAATACTTGAATAGATTTTTTTACATACTCTATCGCTGATTCAAAACTATTTTGATTTTGCTTGCAAAGCGCTATGTTATAAAGCGTTCTTCCCATTAATTGAGGCTGCTGCTCTGCTTCGGCAAGTATATAAGCTTTTTGAAAATGGGCAATGGCTTTCTCATATTGTTTTAGATCCAAAAAATTGGCTCCGAATAAGGACTGGCATTGAATCATTCTGATATCATATGTAGTCTGTTCACTGTAGAGTTCGAATGCTTGACGTGCATAGTCCATGGAGACATAAGTTTGTTTCATATAGTAATAGACTTCTGACATTTTGAAAAAGAATTCAGCTTTGTCAATTTTGTCTTTCACAAAAATCAGTTTGCTCTCTGCCTTTTTAAAAAATTGAATGGCTAATACATATTCACGGCGATCCAGCTCATACATGCCTCTGAAGAAGTTAAAGTAGTACTCAAGAAGCCCAGTTAAACGAGCCTGTTTTTTATCAATCTCAACCAGCAAATCAGACAGCCGCGGCTGTTCCTCGATCCGCATTTTCTCTAGTGGTTCAAGATACTCAAGCATCAGGTTGTGCCGGAATTCCATCAGTGAAAAGTACAAATGAAGATCCTGATCTTCTTCCATTTGGTCCAGCTCTTGTTTGATTTCTCTTCGTAAATACTCTGCATCGGGTATGCTGAATCGGCGTATGTACATATACCATTCGTTAATCTTTTCTCCGACGGAAGAAGAAGATATGACACCTGTCACGTTTGCAAATCCCTCCCTTCATTATTCTATATATGTCATATTTTATCATCATCATTCTTATGAGAAGCGCAAAAAAACCGCAATCTTTTCTTTCGTTACCCCGCATGTTGGGATATATTTCAAAAAGAAGCTTTTACCCTCGGCAATTTGTACAAGCAAACACAACATCTTTCCATATTCTGTTATATCTGCGTGAGCAGTGTATTTCTAAAAAGGAAGTGAAGGTATGAGAAAAAACAAGCTTTCCTTTAAAGAAAAAGCAGGAGCCGCACAAGAAGAATGTTTATGTTTTTGTGAGGGAGAAACAAGCCGCGAAGCAATGTTTCAAGCACCGATTGAATTGCCTGAGGGGTTTATCGTTGATCCGGCTGAAGCTGTTGCAAATGTCACGTGGAATGCAGACAGCCTTTCTTGTGTCAGTGAACGTTGCTTAATTGAGACGGGGGCTGAGCCTGATGAAATCGCTGTTCAATTTGCAGTACGCCTGCAGGGAACTGTTACGCTTCTTGTCAGTGTGTCGCCTGTGCGAAATCAATATGGACAAGGGGAAGGGGCTGTTTCCGTCATTCACAATGCGGAGATCAACCAAATCGTCTATTACTCTGATGAACCGGAGGATTGCCCGGATTTCAGTGACATCACGATCGAGAACCTTGTTGTTGTTCCGCCCTTTTACGGCAGTCCTTTATCTGTGACGGGAACGATTGTGCTTGTACCGGAATCGGAACCCGAACCCGTTTATGCGTTTACAGCGAATCCAAGTGATCAATCAGTTTCTGTGATTGATACAAACACTCATACTGTTGTGACGACGATTGCTCTTCCGTACCGGCCGACAGGTATTGAAATAACTCCAGATAAAAGCTCTGTGTTTGTCTTACATCCCAACAATAATGTGATTTCTGTCATCGATTATGACACATTAACAGTAACAGCATCTATTTTGCTGGATCAGCCGCCTCGATCGATTAGATTTATCCCTAATCATGAATTTGCTTATGTTTTCGCCGGTACTGTGATTTATGTGATTGGAATTGATACGTTAGCTGTGGATAGGTCGATTCCTGTGGAAGGGTATGATGTTGCAATTGATCCCAATGGGTTATTCGCCTATGTTCTTAATTTTGGTATAGTGCAAAAAGTGGACCTATCCACCGGTGAAGTCATAGGAACGATTGAACGAGAGCTTATCGTATCATCCATAGAAACAGATTCTCCGGAGCGGTATGCGTATGTATTAGAACAAGAATTCTTATTCAATTATCTGACGGTTATTGATTTAAATTCGTTTACGCTCAGCAATACCCAAGAGCTGGAGCCTGACGGCCAATATGTAATGTTTACGAGTGGATCAGAGGTGTATTTACATGACAGCTTCACTGGCAATTTATATTCTGTCAGTCCGAATGGAGCAGGCGTTATAGGAAATGTTCCACAATCAGCAAGAGACTATGCGTTTACCCCGAATGGCGAATTTCTGTATACAACTCATGTTCTAGAGCAGAGCATCACTGTTTACAACACGGATGATTACTCTGTGGAGACTGTCATATCTCTTGGGGTTTCACCGGGAGCTATTGCGATTTAATCAACTGCATGCTGTGCATTTCTAAAAGGACGTGAAATCATGAAAAAGAATGATCTTTCTGCTTTACAGGAAAATTGTTTCTGTTTTTGTGATGAGGAAATCAGCGGAGAAGCGCCGTTTCAAGTGCCGATTGACATTCCCGAGGGGTTCACTGTTGATTCTGCCGAAGCAGCTGCGGCGGTTACATGGAGTACAGATCATTTATCATGTATCAGTGAGCTTGCTTAATCCAGACTGGACCGGAAACAGAAGATATCGGTGTTCGATATGCTGTGAGAATACAAGGGGCCGTTCCGCTTCTTGTCAGTGTGTCGCCTGTGTGAAATCAATATGGACAAGGGAATGGGTCGGTTTCTGTGATTCATACTGAAGAGATTGATCAAGTTGTTTATTATGCAGCACAGTCTGACCGCTGTCCTGATTTCAGTCAAATGACAGTGGAAGATCTTCTCATTGTTCCGCCATTCTACGAAAGTCCGCTCACTGTGACCGGGACAATCGTTTTCCCACCATCGCCAGATCCTCAATCGTATGTCTTTACAGCGAATTCAGGGGACAGCACAGTTTCGGTTATTGATGCGGCAGCAAACCTTGTTGTTGCAACTATTCCTTTTACGTCTGTGCCAACTGATCTGGGGGTCACGCTAGATAAAGCTTATACGTATGTCCTCCATGGAAATACTAATCTAGTTTCTGTGGTTGATAATCAAACATTAACCGTGGCAAATACAATAACCGTCGGCACTGGGCCGAGAAAGATTCAATTTGATCCTGCAGGAGAGTTTGCGTACGTGATGGCTTCTGGCTCTATTTATATCATTGATCTTGCGCTTCAGGCAGTCAGTGATGTTTTTTCAGTACCCGACGCCGCAGACTTTGCACTTGATCCGAACGGGCAATTTGTCTTTACTGCTAATACAATTTTCTGGTCAATTGATCAATATGATGTGAATACAGGCCAGCTTGTTGACAGCCTCGTGAATCAGTTTGAATATCCAAGTTTAATTGAAACGCCATATGCCGGAGACTTTGCGTATGTGATGACTGGTGAATTATGGCCGAAGGGTGTAGCGGAGATTAGTTTGTCACCCTTGAGCAGAGAAGGTGACTTTAATCGTTTATTTGAAACTTTGAGGACAATTGTATTTTCATTTGACAGTACACGAGCTTATTTTCTAGAACCATATTTTGATCCGTCTCTCATTCATAATCTCACTGTCGTCAATACAGCCACAAACGCAATTATTGCGAGTGTTTCTGTGCCCGGCGCCTTTGACCTCGCAGTAACACCCGACAATCAGTACATTTATGCGGCACAGCCCAACGACAATACTGTGACTGTGTACCGCACGAGTGATTATGCAGCCGTGACGGTGATTCCGGTTGGTACGGGTCCGTCTGCGATTGCGATGTAGCTATTTTATAGATCAAGAGAAGCGGTGCTGCGATAAGAGAATCGGTTATAAATAAATGATCCGATCTGCTGGATCGCAGCCAGAATGATCAGAAACAACAGTTCACTTATGGTAAAACTGAGCATCCACCAAATCCCGGCTCCTGTCAGCACTCCCGTAAGCATTTTTTTGAACAGGGTGCCATGCTGGAAAAGCTGCAGCAAGTACGTTCGCATGTAAAACAATAAATACAAAATCAGCAACACCGCAAGTCCTATTGAAACAGCGGGAGGCGTGTGAAGGCGGAAAGGGACGGCTTTGACGATTTCGAACATGCAGCCGAATATGGTGACTTGGCATAATACAGCAGCCATCACATATGTTTGGCGGACGTTTTTATAGCTGTCACGCAGCGTTTTGACATCTTCTGTATAGCGGCTGCACAATCTGTGATGCTGGAAGTCACAGCAGCTTTGATGGGACTGTGTGAGTTTCTGAAAAGCTGCTGTCATGTTTTTTACGGATTGGGTGACATAGTGTAGGTAGAGAAAAGCGGGCAGCATCAGAACGGAAGCAATACAAGCCAGCAGTCCGAGCCGCAAAGCATCATTGTCGATCATCTGTACATATTGGGCCGCGGCTTTGGCGAGGGCCTGAACCCAGCCGAAGGAATAAGCCGCCATACCCACGAGCAGCAACAACACGGTAAAGACAGTGCTTTTTTTCATTGTCCGATCGCCTCTTTCTGTGAAACGTGAATGACCGCTTTTTTAGAAGATGCCAATACATCAATGAGAGACAAGAAATCCTGACTATTCATATCGCGAATGATGCGGTAAACGTCGAGAAACGTGCAATCGCACCTGTCACACTCGGCCGCCCATTCGAAGCATTTACGCGCATAATCGCTGTCATAGATGATCGCATCCGTCAAAGAGCCCTTGCCGTATTGGAGCCAGGCCGCAATCTGTTCTTTCTGCTGTGTGACGTAGTAGGAAGCGACATCGATATAAGCTGAAGAATGAACCCCTTGACTGTGTAGCATCAAAAAACCGCCATCCTCATACAGGTGAGCCTCGGCTGACAAGCGATTGATTTCCAGCCGGTACGTCTGCTGAATCTCTTGAAAAAACGGTGAATCTAATTGAAATAGAATTCGAGACGCAATGTCCCAATAAAGCTTTACCGTCAACAGATCGTTTTGCCCGGGAAGTGCGCCGATCTGCAAGCCGGTCCATGTGTCTTCCATCCGCTTCTCATCACCCAGCACCACTTTTTGTGAGAGGGTTGGAGGGGACGCGGGTATCATTTTCCTTTCTGCTTTATGAACTGAACGTTTTTTCAGCCCATGGTGAGAAGGCAAAAGGTCTTCCGTATCTTCTGAGCCTCCAATCAAAAACAACGTCATCCGCTCGGGCTGGTAAGCGGCATTGTAGGCTTTCTGTAAATCACGGATGGTCATCGCCTCAATGTCCTCGATTCTGCCTGCGGGATAGACGGCAGCAGGTGAGGCGGGAGAAAGCATGCTGATCAGCTGATAACGGTAAGAGAGTTGATGATTGAGGTGTGCTGTTTCAATTTCGCTTGTAATCACAGCTTTTTCCTGAGTGACAATCCTCTTGTCGAATGAGTGATTCCATAACGCATCAAGCAGGATGGGGACTGTCTGCGTGAGCCGATCCGGCAATGAGGTAAACATGAAATTAGTATCAGTGTAGGTGGTGAATGCATTTAAAAGCGCGCCATGCGCAAAAAAATCACTATACAGATTGCGGCCATTATGCCAGAAGAGAAGATGCTCTAAAAAATGCGCTGTGCCATACGGGAGCAGCTTGTCGCCAGAATCTTCTTGTAAGCAGACATCACGGCTTCCAAAATCAATTTTCACATTGCACAGCCGCAGATGGGCGCGGGGGAATTTCAATCTGAATATTTTCAGCCCGCTGTCTGTGTATCTGATATCGGTTCGTTCATCCAGCTGTTGAAAGAATGCTTTCTTTTCCATCTCTTCATCCCCTTACTACATGAGCTCCGATATAATTGATATTTGCTATGAATTGCAATAGATCGCGGCACGTAACCGCGGAGATGCCATCCAGCAAGTCTTCTTTTTCACAGGAGAAGCGGCGCAGGATCTCCATATAGGCCAAGAGCCCTTCGGGAGAATCGAATTGCAGCAGCATTTCATTGCGTAAAAATTGTTTTGCCTGTTCCAGTTCCCGCTCATCCGTTTGAAAATGTGAGACAGCTTCCAAAACGCGCGGGGGAATTTCTTTTTCATGAAGCTGGTTCGTACATATTGAAACGAGCAGCAGATTGTTCATGATGTCGTAACGGGTAATGACATGATAGACTGCCAGATCCTTCTCGCGGAAATGCTTGAATAAAGCGGAATGCCCGTACTTTCCGAGCAATCCGTCTAGCAGCTGAATGTTGATATAATCGCTCTTATCTTTCAGCTCTCCGCAGTTAAACCCGAGTGTCAAGACGGAAGGACCTGCTGCGCTGCGTGTTTCTGTTTCAAAAACATGCCGGTTCACGGGTATTCTTCCGGCTGTCACGGCAGACGCTTGCGGGGCATGTCCCGGAATATCACAAGCTTGTATATCTCCCAATATGTTCAGCTGTTTTTGCTGGGACAATAAATTAATGATGAAGTCCGTTGCGTCGAGAAACCGTTTAGGATGGATCGCCTGTATCTTGTCTTTCCTGCCAAACATGCTTGTGCCGTACATCGGGTTTCCGAAGGTCTCCTCGACCAAACGGGCCGCCGAGTAGGAGAAGGGATCTGCGAATTTCTTTTCGATTTTCAGCAGCAGCTCACTCTTTGCCTTTTCAACGCCGGCGGCTGAAAGAGAAGAGGGGAGGGACATGTCTGCAAATGTTTTTAACAGGGCATCAACATGAAGATTCCTGTTATATAGCGGGTGAATCAAACGGGTTCCGCAGGTTTTCAGCTGCTGATCAAAAAAGAGATTTGCTGAATACATAAAGCGGCTTCCGGCAGCATAACCGAAAGCGTCAATGATTTGCTGCTTCAGGTGTCCGGCGGCGCCGTAAAAATAAATCGTTTCTTCTTCTGGTTCCGCCGCGCTTTCGATCGGTTTCAGAAAGCTGGCGGCGATTGAGATTGTTGAAAATTGATGAGTCTTCAGCAGATTAACTTCCAAGCCGTTCTCTTTTGCTTGTATCAAAGAAACCACCATCCTGTTTTTGCAGGTAATAGACTATGATCAGCCCGGCAATCGGAATGACCGCCAAGGAGACAGCGGTGCCGGCTAATGTGGCTAAGAAAAGGGGAAGACAAAATAGATAAGACCGGTATTTTGAGAATCCGCTCCAGAGCTGCTGCTCCGTTTGCCAGCCGAAGAACGGCCTTTTTTCATCAGCGGTTAACCGGATCAACGCTCCCGCCAGCAGCAATTCAATACACTGCATAAAAGTGAGGGCTGAAATCGGGCGGCCGCTGATGAAGCCCACAATCATAGCGACAAGGAGAAATCCGCCTGCCAATAGGCCTGAGTAAAAGCGATATTTTGCCCAAAACATCGTTCTCCGTTTAATCGGAAGCGTGATCAGCAGCATCCGATCGTTTTTTTCAATAGAGTACAAAAGGGCGATCGGCGAGCAGATCAGCAGAAGGGCGGAAATCACAATATAAATCACCTGCTGATTGAAGATGCCGGTGTCCAACATCTGGAACGAAAAGAAGCCGCTGAACGCCGCCATCACCACGTAATTTAACAGCATTGCTTTAGTAGACATAAATCGGTTCCATTCTCTCTTGTAAAACGAAAATTCAGATCTCCGCATAAAAGAATACATCTTGCTCTGCTGCGGAGGCGCCTGCAGAAAGACAGGAAAATCAATAATCACCGCCCATAGCATGTGAACCGCGCATAGCGGGATCGTGACGGCCGGCATAAAAGCGGCGCTGAGGCATACACAGGCGAATACCGCCGCATGCAGGAGAAACATCCAGTTCTTCTTTTTGACGAAATGGTTGCTCAGCACAACACCGAATAGAATCGAATAAACGGTAAAAAACGAAAATCTGCCGAGCCAAAACAATGTTTGCGCCCCTGACAGCGTTCCGTTTCCAAATAAGAACAGCGGTAAAATAAAAAAGAATAACGTTCTTCTCAAACAGGTGTCCACAAACAGAACGACACTCTGGGCGAGCCAAAAGCTTCGTGAAGAAATCGGCAGCAGGCAGCTCAGCTTCATATAAGATTCCTTCCATTGAGATGCCACGGAAAGAAACACCATATATCCGTTCATCAAGAGAAGCGCGAGTATGATATATGTTTTTCCCAATACCGATTCGTCAATACCGGCCTGGCGGATCAGCCCGATTTCAAACACAGCGAGAATCACAAGCCCTGCGGCAATGCGGATGGCGTCCTTTTTCCCTTGCCGGCTATACAGCTGTTTGAACAGCAAAGACATGATGGGGAATAAGTTATTCATGTCCGATCACCTCGAAAAATTCCCGCCGCAGATCGGTCTCCTCTCCAATCGGAATGACCTTTTGGATCTGTTTGTTGTGCAGAATGGCCGCATAATCACAAAATCTCTGCACAACATCGAGCAGATGGGAAGAAAACAAAATGGTTCCGCCTGCCTCACAGTACTCGCGCATTTTCTGATAAAAGACCTCTATCGATTCCACATCCAAACCGACGAGCGGCTCATCCAAAATAAACAGGGGAGCCCGCAGCAATAAGCCTGTCATCAACACAACCTTTTGCCTGTTTCCCAAGGACAGCTCCGAAATTCTCCTGTTGATGTATTTTGAAAAATGAAAGGCTTCAGCCAAATTGGTGAACTGCTGCTCTGAAAAATCCTTTTGATAAAGCGAATGGACGAAAGACACATAGTCCTTCGCCGTAATTTCTGTAAACAGCAACGGATAATCGGCGGCGAAGTAACGGTGAATCTTCAGTTGATCTGATGTTTTCTGCGGCATACCGGCCTCCGCTTCAATGCCGCACAGCGTAAAGCCCCCGCTGTAATTGCGGTTCACTCCTGTAAGTGTATTGATCAGTGTTGTTTTGCCGGCGCCGTTTACCCCAAGCAATCCGTAAACGGCGCCTTTTTCTAAGTGTAAATCCACGTGTTCTAAGATGACGTTGTCCCGTTCATACCAAACGGATACATCGTGTATATCCAAAATGCTCATCGCGAATCAGTCTTCCGCGCGCGCATCCCGAAAAGAATGGCAATCGCAATGAAGATCACCGTAAATAGATAATCGCTTTTGACAAAATAGACGACTGCGCCGATGACAAAGATAAATGAAAGGATATACAGTAAAATTCTTCTTTGTGCTGGTGACAAATCGTTTCCCTCCTAAATAAGCTGGACCACGTCTTCTAATTGTTCATTTTTCGCCCAAGAGCAAATGTTTTTCCGGTGATATTTGTTAGCGTTCAGCCCTTTTAAGTAACAGCCTCCGCAATAGCCGCTAAACGGGCATTTGTCTTTCATGCAATGCTCGCTGAACCGCGGCGCCTGCGCTTGCCACAGTTTATGGACGAGAGGGGAGTTAAAGATGCTTTCATATGAATCATGAAAAATATTTCCCAATGAAAATTCCTTCGGAAAGAGCGCGCATGGACGTACTTCTCCGAACGGGCTGATCACAATGGACTTCCAGCCAGCGCCGCAATTTGCCGCTCGTTTTCTCTCATAAGGAATAATCGGAATCAGTTCTTTAAACTCATCAATGACATGTTGCTCGTATTCCATAAATTTGCGGTGCTGCTCGGCATCTTTTGGCAATATCTCTGCCTCTTCCGAAATCATCAACCCAATTGTAAGAAAACGCCTTCGCCCCAAGATCCCGAACCTTTTGGGCCATATCGTGGATTTCCCACATGTTTTTTTCGAAAACGGACATGGCGACTCTGACAAATATACCGTGGTCACTCAACAATTTTATCGTTTTACAAGTTTGGGCAAAAGAGCCTTTTCTCCCTCTAAAGGAGTCATGGACCTCGGAGTTCACACTATCGAGAGAAATGCCGACAATGATTTTTTGCTTATACGCTTTCAAAAGCTCGAGGCTTTCTTTTCGCATGAGTGTTCCGTTCGTTAAGACAGCGACCTTTTTGAACCTTTTGCACACATAGTCAAGGATCTCATTGGCGTTCGGATGGACAAAAATTTCTCCGCCCGTGATTTCGCATGTCAATACACCGTTGTCAAACAGCATATCAGCCGTTTTCTTGAATTGCTCAATCGACACGGTGCCGAGCGCTTCCGGCGAGCTTTCCAAATAACAGTGGGCGCATTTCAAATTACAGCGGTGCGTCAGCTCAAAGGTGGCGTGCAGCGGCATCGGAAATTCGTTGCTTCCGCTCGTGGTGATGGTTTGGCTGCTGGGCCGATTTCCAAGCTGGATGACCTGCTTGTTGAGGAGCATGTTGAGCATGTCGTAATACCAGTCCTTATGGTCTTCCGGTGATTCATCGTACACTGCGCATTGATCCGCCAAAATCTGAGCAGCTGTTTTTTGCCCCTCCATTCGCATGCAAAGCTCGTAAGCTGTTTTGTTAAGATCCAAATATTCAAAGTCAGAAATGGAGACATTATCCCGCAAATAGTCGATTTCTAGCACGCCGCCCTCAGGAAGCTGGTGAACTCTTACACTTTCATTAATAAATGGAAATATTTGCTCTGTAAACAAAATACCATCCCCTATACATATGATTCAAATGAAAAACGATTTTGTATGTATAACTAAGAGGTATATTTTAGTTAAAAATTGTAATTTACTTAAAAAGGGCATAGCAGAAAGACTATGCCCTTTTGGAGAACCTTATCCCCATAGACCGAATAGACCTGTAGCACCGGCAATTTCAAAATCAGGGATAGGACCGTCCACTAGACAAACGGCTCCGATCGAGCATGTCGCACAACCTTTGTTTTCTACAATGACTGCTTTTTTCATCATTGGATCCTCCCTTTTTGTTTTTCTAGCAGATCTATGTTGTACTTTTATCATAAAACTAATAAATTACCAATTCAATACATATATATTGAAGAAAATGTGAAATAGAAACGGTAGATTTCGGAAAAGTGTAACATTTCCTAAAGGTAACTAATAATATGATTTTCTCTTCTATTAAGGAAATGCTTTTATGAGGTTTATCTTCAAATCTGATGAGCAATGATGGTAAGATAGAAGCAGTTGAAGTTTACAAACCGAATGATTATACTATTCAAGTCAAAGTGGAATGATGAAAAGGACGTGTCAAAATGAAGCAAGAGACACCGATAACACTCCATGTGAAGTCTGTGATCGGGGATGACGGAAACCAGGAAGTCATCGAATTCCGCACCACCGGATTTTACTATGTTAAACAAAATAAAGTGTATCTATCTTATTATGAAGAACACGACTTAGGCAAAGTAAAAACGATTGTGAAAGTAAGCGAAGGCGAAGTGCTGGTCATGAGGTCAGGCGCGGTCAAAATGAATCAGCGTTTCGTAACGGGAGCTTCCACAATTGCCAAATATAAAATGTCATTTGGTGAGCTTGAGCTGAAAACAAGCACAAAATCAATTCAATCTGATCTCGGTGAAGAAAAAGGCCGTATCAGCATCGCATATGACATGCATGTCGGAGACGAGCAGCAGCATTTACATCATATGACGATCACGTATGAGGGAGGAACTCAAGCATGAACATTGCGGAACAAATGAAGGACGTGCTGAAAGAAGAAATCAAAGCGGCCGTTCTGAAAGCGGGGCTGGCTGAAGAAAGCCAGATTCCGAATGTCGTTTTAGAAACACCGAAAGATAAAACACACGGCGATTATTCAACAAATATGGCGATGCAGCTGGCGAGAGTCGCAAAAAAAGCGCCGCGCCAAATCGCTGAAGAGATTGTCGCTCATTTTGATAAAGGAAAGGCTTCGATTGAAAAACTGGATATCGCCGGTCCGGGTTTTATCAATTTCTATATGAACAATCACTATTTAACGAAGTTGATTCCATCTGTGTTAAAAGCAGGGGAAGCGTACGGGGAAACGAATATCGGAAACGGTGAGCGAGTTCAGGTCGAATTCGTATCAGCGAATCCGACGGGAGACCTTCACCTTGGCCATGCGCGCGGTGCGGCTGTCGGCGATTCTTTGTGCAATGTGCTTTCAAAAGCGGGTTACGATGTGAGCCGCGAATACTACATTAACGATGCGGGAAATCAAATCAACAATCTTGCGCTTTCTGTTGAAGTCCGTTACTTTGAAGCGCTCGGCTTGGAAAAACCGATGCCGGAGGACGGCTACCGCGGCGAGGATATCATTGCGATCGGAAAGCGTCTCGCTGAGGAATACGGCGACCGTTTCGTTAATGAAGACGAAAGCGAACGCCTCGCGTTTTTCCGTGAATACGGTCTGAAATACGAGCTGGAAAAGCTTCGCAAGGACTTGGAAAACTTCCGTGTGCCGTTTGATGTGTGGTATTCCGAAACGTCACTGTATCAAAACGGAAAAATCGACAAGGCGCTTGAAGCGATCCGCGAAAAAGGCCATGTTTATGAAGAAGACGGTGCGACTTGGTTCCGCTCTACGACGTTTGGCGATGATAAAGACCGCGTATTGATCAAGAAGGACGGCACGTACACGTACCTTCTGCCTGATATCGCATACCATAAGGACAAGCTTGATCGCGGCTTTGATAAGCTGATCAACGTTTGGGGAGCCGATCACCACGGCTATATCCCGCGCATGAAAGCGGCGATCGAAGCGCTGGGCTATGAAAAAGGAACACTTGAAGTAGAAATCATTCAGCTCGTTCACCTTTACAAAAACGGCGAGAAAATGAAAATGAGCAAACGGACGGGTAAAGCGGTAACGATGCGCGATCTCATTGAAGAAGTCGGCTTGGATGCCGTGCGTTACTTCTTTGCAATGCGCAGTGCGGATACGCATATGGATTTTGACTTAGATCTAGCTGTATCAACATCTAACGAAAACCCTGTGTATTACGCGCAATACGCACATGCCCGTATTTGCAGCATGCTTCGCCAAGGGGAAGAGCAGGGACTAAAGCCGGCGGCAGATCTTGATTTCAGCCATATTCAATCAGAAAAAGAATATGACCTGCTGAAAACGATCGGCGGCTTCCCAGAGGCAGTGGCGGAAGCGGCGGAAAAACGAATTCCGCACCGTGTCACAAACTATATTTATGATCTGGCTTCTGCTCTGCACAGCTTCTACAACGCAGAGAAAGTCATCGATCCTGAATATGAAGAGAAGAGCCGCGCGCGCCTGGCTTTAATGAAGGCCACGCAAATTACGCTGAACAATGCGCTTCAGCTGATCGGCGTATCGGCTCCGGAAAAAATGTAATCATGATGAAAAGACAAAGTCTTCGGGCTTTGTCTTTTTTTTATATGTGAAACGTGTGATGTAATTCACAAACCTGTTTGCCGAGTTTTTGTATGATAGGACTGATTATTGAATCATTGAAAGGAGCAAGCCGAATGTTCAACCGTCAACATATTCAATTATCGTTACAGTCATTAAGCTTGGTGGCAGGGTTTATGGTTTGGGTGCTGATTTCATCACTCATTAGCCAAATCACATTAGATATTCATTTAAGCAAAGGCGAGATTTCTATAGTGACGGCGATTCCCGTGATCCTCGGGTCGCTTCTCCGCATTCCTTTAGGGTATTTAACGAATAGGTTTGGTGCGCGGCTGATGTTTATGATCAGCTTCATCCTGCTTTTGTTTCCGGTGTTTTGGATCAGTATCGCGGATTCTTTGTTTGATTTAATCGCAGGCGGTTTTTTCTTAGGGATCGGGGGGGCAGTATTCTCCATTGGGGTGACATCCCTTCCGAAGTATTATCCGAAAGAAAAGCACGGTTTCGTCAATGGAATTTACGGTGCCGGAAACATCGGAACCGCGATTACCACATTTGCGGCGCCGGTTATCGCCCAGACTGCGGGATGGAAAGCAACCGTGCAGATGTATATGGTTCTGCTGGCTGTTTTCGCATTGCTGCACGTTTTGTTTGGCGACCGGCATGAGAAGAAAGTAAATGTTTCCGTAAAAGCTCAAATCAAAACCGTTTACCGAAATCACGTCCTCTGGTTTCTAAGCCTGTTTTATTTTATTACGTTTGGCGCCTTTGTCGCCTTCACCATCTATCTCCCGAACTTTCTGGTAGCGCACTTTGGTCTTAATCCTGCGGACGCCGGTTTGCGGACGGCCGGCTTTATTGCCGTCTCCACGCTGCTCAGGCCTGTGGGCGGATTCTTGGCTGACAAATTGAGCCCGCTCCGCATCCTGATGTTCGTTTTTGCGGGACTTACATTATCAGGCATTATCTTATCGTTCTCGCCGACGATCGGCCTTTATACGTTTGGGTCAATAACGGTGGCGGTCTGCTCAGGTATAGGAAACGGAACCGTTTTTAAACTGGTGCCTTTCTATTTTTCAAAGCAAGCGGGGATTGCCAATGGTATTGTGTCTGCCATGGGGGGATTAGGCGGTTTTTTCCCTCCGCTGATATTGGCGAGTGTATTTCAGGCAACAGGCCAATACGCGATCGGCTTTATGGCGCTTTCGGAAGTGGCGTTAGCCAGCTTTGTCCTTGTCATTTGGATGTATTGGCAGGAAAGAATGAAAATGCACACGGAGAGAAACAGTCAGAGCGTCAGCTAACACTGGTCATTCACAAGATTGTTAGTTTTTTCTCGATGGGTGCAAAACAATTCACGTTACAATAAACATACGCAACGTGACTTTCTTCGAGGTGAGCTCATGAATTTTCTCTCTGTCCGACCATCTGATAGTGATCTTATTTCCAGCGATCTGCATGAATTGCTGGAATCGATCAGTACGAAAAGAAAAATGGAAAAACACACGTATTTGTTTCGGGAAGGAATGGATGCAGAAGAGCTATATCTTATTCAATCAGGACTCATTGAAATCGGCAAACTGACATCTGACGGAAAAGATCTGACCCTTAGAATCTGCCAAAAAAATGATATTGTCGGGGAATTAACACTTTTCACTGAAGAACCGAGATATATGCTCAGTGCAAAGGTGCTAGAGGATGGCGAGGTGCTCGTCATTAATAAAAACAAGCTGGAAAAGGAACTCATCCAAAACGGTGCTTTGACATTTGAATTTATGAAATGGATGAGCACCCACCTCCGGAAAATCCAGTCTAAAATCAGGGATCTGCTTCTTCACGGCAAAAAGGGGGCGCTCTACTCCACTCTTATCCGTTTATCGAACAGCTACGGGGTGGAACGAAGCGACGGCATTCTGATTAACATCGCGCTGACAAATCAAGATTTAGCAAAGTTTTGCGCGGCGGCAAGGGAAAGCGTCAACCGTATGCTCGGAGACCTCCGCAAACAAGGGGTGATTTCGATAGACGAATCCGGAAAAATTATTTTGCACAAGCGGGACTATTTACGATGCGAGATTGAGTGTGAAAATTGTCCGCTGGAGATTTGCAATATTGACTGAAAAAACCAAGGGCCGCCGGCGGTCCTTGGTTTTTATCTAGTGATAAACAAACACATGACGGCAAAAAAGAAGCAGGCATTCACGATTTCCAGAATGCCGATCGTTTTAACGGGCCAATCCCTTCCGTGAAAAAACCATGCCCGCAAACTGCTTGGGATAAAAGCAAGAAATGCCCATCCTGCTCCGAGAAGAGCGGATAAAAAGGGGAGCAGCAGATGATATCCCCAAGAACAGTATGCAAAAAACCTGTTCTTTCTCTCCCGGATCACCGACTTTACATAAAAAGAACTCCCGATAAAAAATAAAGCAGATTGCAAGAAAATAAACCAAGCCCAGCCGTCAAGGGTTCCCGCCCCCAGCCAGCAGCTCGCAAGCCCGCCTGAACAAAAGAACAAGACACCCGCAATATCATTCACTAGTGCTCGTTCGTTTTTTCGGCGGGCATAATACGTATGAATGAGAAAAAGCGGAAATAAAGAAACGCCAACCCAGATGAGCGCAGGCTTATAAAAGACAGGGATCATCAAAAAGCAGCAGGCCAGAACACCGTAATAACATATCCACTTTTGATAGGATTTAATCTGTTTCTTCTTCATGGCGAGTGTGATGGGGTAGACCATCAAGTAAAGGAAAAGCAAGCCTAGGAAAAGCGGAAGATGCCAGAAAACGGGACCTCCCTTGACCATCCCAAGCAAAAATGGAATCAGCAGCATCGCCCATGCGCCGTGCTGCTTCGGAATCAGTGCCTTCATCGAAATCCTCCTTTTTTATTTCATTATAAATACAGTCACTCTCCCGATAAGTGACATACATCATACAGGCTGTGAAATACATCACTGCTGTACAGGCTCAATCGAGTTACACTAAAGCTATCCTTAGCACAGGAGGCTTTCCTATGAATCAGTGTGACTATTTATTGTTTCTGAAACAACTCCCTATGTTTAATGAAGTGCCTCTATCCATTGTCGAAACTTTGCTGAAAAACGGGACGTTTATCGGCGGCTCATCTGATCTGGCTTCATCCTTTCTTCATTCTCAATCCGTTTATATTGTATTAAAAGGCAGTGTCCGTTTTATGGACAGCAGGCTCCCTGAAGGATCGAAAACCGTTGCGCTGTGGGAAAAAGGCGATGTGTTTCCGATTGATGAAAAAGGCGGGCTGTATTTATCGCCTTTTATCTCAGTCAATGCCTCTTCGGACATTCTTATTCTCAAAATCCCTTTTTATATATTTAAAAAAATGATGACTTACAACCCACAGCTGCAAATGAATTTTTTGGCGGTACTTCAGCAAAATGTCTTTTGTTCCTATCAACTATTTTTGCGTTATCTGCATACATCACAAGATAAAAACGCCGAGCCCGGTTCTTAAAAAGAACCGGTTTTTTTGATCTTTGAATGAAAAGCGGCTAATGACTCAGGCGTCCTGCCTGAACGCCGCCCTCATCACTTCCTGTGAAAGTCTGTTCCTTCTTCTCAGTGTGAACATTTTGTGAAAAAAGCAGAGTGTGTGACATAGTTCACAAGAAAACACGCTGTCTCTGTTTATAGTGAACTTAGCATCACCTGACTCGGAAGGAGTGAACGCTCATGAAGAAAAAGAAAATGAGTCCGTTGTTTAGGAGATTAAACTATTTCTCTCCTATCGAACACCATTCAAATAAACATAGCCAAACCACCCGCGAAGATCGCGATTGGGAGAATGTATACAGAAACAGATGGCAGTACGACAAAGTCGTGCGCTCCACCCACGGTGTCAACTGCACGGGGTCATGCAGCTGGAATATATATGTGAAAAACGGAATTGTCACGTGGGAAGGACAAAACTTGAATTATCCATCAACAGGCCCTGATATGCCTGATTTTGAACCGAGAGGCTGTCCGCGGGGGGCCAGTTTTTCTTGGTATATCTACAGCCCGCTCCGTGTGAAATATCCATACGTGCGCGGTGTGCTGATCAATTTATGGCGGGAAGCTCTGCAGGCTCATCAAAATCCATTGGAAGCCTGGAAATCAATCGTTGAAAACCCTGAAAAAGCGAAGTCTTATAAACAAGCAAGAGGGAAAGGCGGTTTTGTGCGCGCTGAATGGCCGGAGGTGCTGAAGCTGGTTTCAGCCTCTCTGCTCTATACAGTCATGAAATACGGTCCAGACCGGAATGTCGGCTTTTCTCCGATTCCGGCCATGTCCATGCTCAGCCACGCCTCAGGCTCCCGGTTTATGTCTTTAATCGGCGGCCCTATGCTCAGTTTTTATGATTGGTATGCGGATCTTCCTCCGGCATCCCCGCAAATTTGGGGTGACCAGACAGACGTTCCGGAAAGCAGTGATTGGTACAATTCAGGCTATATCATCACATGGGGCTCCAACGTTCCGTTAACAAGAACACCTGACGCGCATTTTTTGGCTGAGGCCCGCTATAAAGGCGCGAAGGTCATTTCGATCAGTCCGGATTTTGCGGAATCCTCAAAGTTCGCGGATGACTGGCTGAGTATCCGCCAAGGGACTGACGGGGCGCTTGCAATGGCCATGGGTCACGTCATTTTGCAGGAATTTTACGTGAACCAAGAGACAGAACGTTTCATTGACTATGCAAAGCAATACACGGATTTTCCATTTTTCGTCACCCTGTCGAAAGAAAATGGCGCATACACAGCGGGGCGGTTTCTGCATGCGAAGGACATTGGCCGCAAGGCAGAGCATGACCAGTGGAAGCCTGCGGTCTGGAATGAACAGACAAACACATTTGCCATACCGCAAGGAACAATGGGCTCCCGCTGGGACGGGCAGCAGAAATGGAACCTGCACATGATCGATGAAGAAACCGGGGAACCGATAGAACCCCGTCTCTCCGTACTCGGAATAGAGGACGAAATCGGCACGGTGCGCATCCCGTATTTTTCAGATGACGGAAACAAAGTGCTTAAGCGGGATCTTCCTATAAAAAAACTGAACCTGAACGGCGAAGAGGTTTGTGTCACGACCGTGTTTGACTTGATACTGGCCAACTATGGCGTGAACCGGGGCATCGGAGAACAATCAGCTGTCTCCTATGATGATCCTGAGCCGTTCACGCCTGCCTGGCAGGAAAAGATGACAGGAATCAAAAAAGAAGCCGTCATGAAGATTGCCAGAGAGTTTGCCCAAAATGCGATCGATACAGACGGCCGGTCCATGATTATCGTAGGAGCGGGGATTAACCACTGGTTCAACTCCGACACGATTTACCGGGCGGTGTTAAATCTTGTTTTACTGGTAGGCGCCCAAGGTGTAAACGGCGGAGGCTGGGCTCACTATGTGGGGCAGGAAAAGCTCCGCCCTGCTGAAGGGTGGCAGACGATTGCAAATGCAAAGGACTGGGAGGGCGTGCCCAAGCTGCAAAACGGCACCTCATTTTTCTACTTTGCAACAGACCAGTGGCGATACGAGGACCAGCCGATCAGTGACTTGGCTTCGCCGATCGCTGCGTCATCCCGCTACAAGCATCATGCCGATTACAATGTGCTGGCAGCGCGATTAGGGTGGCTGCCGTCTTATCCGACATTCAATCAAAACGGAATTGACCTATACAAAGAAGCTGAACAAGCGGGGGCAGCAATACCTGAAGACGTTGGGGCGTACGTGGCCTCACAGCTTCAAGAGAAAAAGCTGAAATTCGCGATTGAAGATCCAGACAATGAAGCCAATTTCCCGAGGAATCTCTTCGTATGGCGGGCAAATCTGATTTCGAGTTCAGGAAAAGGGCATGAATATTTTCTCAAGCATCTGCTGGGGACGACAAATGGATTAATGAATGACGACAGCGACAGCATCCGCCCTGAAGAAATCAAATGGCGGGAGCAGGCACCGGAAGGTAAACTCGACTTGTTAATCAATCTTGATTTTCGAATGGCTGGTACGGCACTTTATTCTGATATCGTACTGCCGGCGGCGACATGGTATGAAAAACACGATCTCAGCAGCACAGATATGCACCCGTTCATTCATCCTTTCGCTCCGGCCATCTCGGCCCCGTGGGAATCGAAGTCAGACTGGGATATTTTCAAAGTACTGTCAAAAGCCGTTTCAGATTTGGCAGAAGAAGTCGATATGGAGCCGGTGAAAGAAGTGGTCGCGACGCCGCTCCTTCACGACACCATGCAGGAACTGGCCCAGCCGTTCGGCAAAATCAATGACTGGAGCAAGGGCGAATGCAAAGCCATTCCGGGAAAAACGATGCCGAACATCCATGTTGTTGAGCGGGACTATAAACAAATTTTCGCCAAAATGACAGCGCTGGGTCCTCAAGCCGCCCTAAAACCGAGCGGAACAAAAGGGATGAGCTGGTCGATAGCCGATGAATATGAATCACTCAAAAAGAGACTGGGAGAAATCACAACGGACAGCGTTGCCAAGGGATGTCCGAATATAAGTGAAGCGAAGCAGGCGGCAGAGGCAGTTTTAACCTTATCATCCACTTCAAATGGAAAAGTCGCTGTGAAAGCCTGGGAATCACTTGAAAACATCACAAACCTGAAGCTGAAAGACCTGGCGGAAGAACGAGAGGAAGAATGCTTTACGTTCGAACAAATTACAGCTCAGCCAAAAACGGTCATCACGTCTCCGGCATTTACCGGCTCGGAAAAAGGGGGACGCAGGTACTCGCCGTTTACGACAAACGTAGAAAAATTAATCCCGTGGCGAACACTGACCGGCAGACAATCTTATTATGTCGATCATGAACTGATGATGGAATTCGGTGAAACGATGGCAACATTTAAACCGATCCTCCAACATCGTCCGTTTCTAAGCAAGCGGCCAGATCAAGAGGGCAAAGAAATCGTCCTTAATTATTTGACACCGCATAATAAATGGTCCGTCCACAGCATGTATTTTGATTCTTTACCGATGCTGACGCTGTTCCGCGGCGGGCCGACCGTGTGGATGAATAAAGATGATGCTGAGGACACGGATATCAAGGACAACGATTGGATTGAATGCTTCAACCGAAATGGCGTTGTCGTCGCGAGAGCGGTTCTGTCTCACCGGATTCCTAAAGGAATGGCGTTTATGCACCATGCCCAAGACCGCCACATCAACGTACCCGGCACAAAACTGACGAATAACCGCGGAGGCACCCATAACAGCCCGACAAGGATTCACGTCAAGCCGACACAGATGATCGGGGGCTATGCCCAGCTCAGCTACGGCTTTAACTATTACGGTCCAACAGGGAATCAGCGCGACCTGAATGTCGTCATCCGCAAGCTGAAGGAGGTCGATTGGCTTGAAGATTAAAGCGCAAATCGGTATGGTCATGAACTTGGATAAATGCATCGGCTGCCACACGTGCAGCGTCACCTGCAAAAACACGTGGACAAACCGTGCCGGTGCGGAATATATGTACTTCAATAATGTAGAAACAAAGCCGGGCATCGGCTACCCGAAGCAAT
This sequence comes from Bacillus sp. 11C, assembly GCF_055486375.1. Taxonomy (NCBI): domain Bacteria; kingdom Bacillati; phylum Bacillota; class Bacilli; order Caryophanales; family Bacillaceae; genus Bacillus; species Bacillus sp. 11C. The sequence goes on along the minus strand of NZ_JBUPVZ010000001.1, from coordinate 170,477 downwards.
GGGAAGACCAGGACAAATATAAAGGCGGCTGGACATTGAAAAAAGGAAAGCTCGAGCTGAAATCCGGCCCGAAAACGAATCGGCTTGCAGGCCTTTTCTATAATCCAAACCAGCCGTCGATTGATGATTACTATGAACCTTGGAACTATGATTATGAAACATTAACAAACAGCCCGCAGAAAAAACACCAGCCGGTGGCGCGCCCGAAATCGTCGCTGACGGGGGATTTCATGAATATCGAATGGGGCCCGAACTGGGAGGATGACCTCGCAGGCGGCCATATTACAGGGCTTGAAGATCCAAACGTGCAAAAGATGGAGGAATCAATCAAAACAGAATTCGATGAGGTCTTTATGATGTATCTGCCGCGTATTTGTGAGCACTGCATCAACCCGGCGTGCGTGTCTTCTTGTCCATCGGGCGCCATGTACAAACGCGAGGAGGACGGCATTGTGCTTGTGGATCAAAACGCGTGCCGTTCATGGCGATATTGCGTCTCATCCTGCCCTTATAAAAAAGTTTATTTTAACTGGCAAACGAACAAAGCTGAAAAATGCACCCTCTGCTTTCCGCGCCTGGAGGCTGGACTGCCGACCATCTGCTCCGAGACGTGTGTAGGCAGAATCCGCTACCTCGGCGTCATGCTGTATGACGCGGACAAAGTGGAGGAAGCGGCATCTGTTGAAAATGAAAAGGATCTCTACCATTCCCAATTGGACGTTTTTCTGGATCCGAATGATCCTGAGGTTGCCAAGCTGGCAAAAGAACAAGGCATCCCGGCTGAATGGATAGAGGCTGCTCAGCAATCGCCGATCTATAAAATGATCATTGACTGGAAGATTGCGCTGCCGCTTCACCCTGAGTACCGCACATTGCCGATGGTTTGGTACATTCCGCCGCTGAGCCCGATTATGAATCTCTTTGAAGGAAAAGGCAGCCAGCAATCTGCGGAAGATATTTTTCCGGCTATCGACCAAATGAGAATTCCGATTGACTATTTGGCGCAGCTTTTAACGGCTGGTGATACGGATCATATTCGGTCAACGTTAAAGAAAATGTCTGTCATGCGGCAGTATATGAGAGCGGTCCAGACGAATAAATCCATCGACCCGGCACTGATCTCCAGCGTCGGCTTAACAGAACAGCAAATTGAAGACATGTATCGGCTGCTTGCGATCGCAAAATATGATGATCGCTTTGTGATTCCAAGCAGCCACCGAGAAGAAGTGTCTGATTTATACGCTGAACAAGGGAGCTGCGGCTTATCATTTTCAGGCGGCCCCGGCTCTTGTTTTTAATTTTTAGATAAACGAGGTGTAACTAGATGAACACCATAGACCGGCAAATCACGTTCTCCGCTCTTTCTTGTCTTCTGTCTTATCCAGACGAAGAGTGGAGAGCCGAGCTTCCCGATTGGAAGGCTCTTACCCATGAAATTGGCAACCGGAAAATCCGGGAGCTGCTGCTGCACTTTTTCGAGGCGTCAGCCAGCTTTTCTCATGAAGCGCTAATTGAACACTATGTCTATACGTTCGACTTCGGGAAAAAAACGAATATGTACGTCACCTACTTTAACTCAGGCGAGCAAAGGGAACGCGGTATTGAATTGCTGCATTTAAAAAACACCTACCAGCAATCCGGTTTCCTGCCGACAGACAAAGAGCTGCCTGATTATCTCCCGCTTATGCTGGAATTTGCCGCGGTTGCGGAGATTGAAGCTGCGAATAGCGTGTTTGAAAAATATTTGTCCAATGTGAGGGAGCTGGCAACCCGCCTCGAAAAAAATGACAGTATCTATGCGGAGCTGTTGCACGTGCTGCTGGCCGCGCTGGAAAACATCGGCGTACGTGAAGGCGTTGAAGGGGCTGTTCAGCCATGAGCGGGCAGATCCTGTGGGGCGTGATGCCATACATTGTCATGACGATCTTCATCGGCGGCCATATTTACCGCTATCAGCATGACCAATTTGGCTGGACGGCGAAATCAAGCGAGCTGTTAGAAAAGAAAAAACTTGCGGCAGGCAGCACCCTTTTTCACTGGGGCATGCTGTGCGTTATCGGCGGGCATGTCATGGGCATTCTGATCCCGGAAGCCGTGTACGCTTCCATTGGCATTTCAGAGCATGTGTATCACAAAATGGCGATTGGCGCGGGCCTGCCTGCCGGAATCGCGGCATGTACCGGACTTTTCATCCTGACGTACAGAAGGCTGTTTGACAAAAGAATCCGCAAAACGAGCTCGCCATCGGATATCCTTACGCTTATTCTGCTGCTGTTTATGATGCTGTCGGGTCTTGCCGCCACATTTCTCAACATTGATTCGAAAGGATTTGACTACCGGACAACAGTCGGACCGTGGTTCAGGGAGATCTTTTTGTTCAGGCCTGACGCCTCTTTGATGGAGAATGTCCCGCTATGGTTTAAGCTTCATATCATCATCGGATACGTCGTTTTTATCCTGTGGCCGTTTACGAGACTGGTTCATGTGTTCAGTCTCCCGCTCAAATATCTGACACGAAGCTTTGTCGTGTATCGGAAACGCTCGTGAAAATCCCCCTTGAAAGAGGGGGATTTTTTGAAAACATAAAAACATAAGATGTTTTCTGCCAAGGTAATGGCTGGGCGGCCGGGTATCCTGTTATGTTTGTAGGTGGAAATGACATCATCTAAAAAGGAGAGTGAAGAATGAAACGAATTTTACTCATTTTAACTGCTTGTCTTATGACAAGCGCCGGAGTCCTGACACTCAGACATTCTCACGTATTAACCGGCGGCACAGCCGGATTGTCACTAAGCCTGTCATACTTGTTTCATTCCTCGTTTGCCATGATCTTCTTTCTGGTCAATATTCCGTTTTATGTATTTTCTCTCATCAGAATGGGCATCAAATTCACCTTATCCACTGTATTTGCAGTCACAGCGCTGACTCTGTTTACAAGCGCGGATCATTGGCTGCCGTCTGTCTCATTTTCACTGCTTGCCGGGGCGATTTGCGGCGGGACGCTGATCGGGTTTGGCTTGTCGCTCATGTTTTATCATCAGGCATCGCTCGGGGGTGCCAATATCCTCGCTTTATTTCTGCAAAAGCGCTACGGATGGAATCCGGGTACAGTTAATTTTCTCTTCGATTTCGGCGTAGTGCTGGCCGGCATTTTCTCCGTTGGATTGCTGGAAGGCCTCTTCTCCATAGTGTCGATTGCGACGACGGGTTTGATCGTCGGCTTCTTCAAAAATAAAATCAAAAGCAGCTATTCACTCAAGCCCGGGTTACTCCGGAACATCACACCCGGCCAATCTCAGGAAGCCTCATCATAAACCTTCCGCTTCTTGCGGAGGGGCTAAAGGTTTACAGACTAGAAAAAAGAGGTAATACGGAGGTAATCGAATCAGATTGGAGAGAGTGAGGATGCTGAAAAGGAGACTGGAATTTTTCTTTTTATATATCATGCTCATCGGGGCATATATCATATGGTTTTTTCCGGTTTCCAGGTTTGAGTTTTACGGAGGATTGCTTTGCTATGTAAGCATTATTTTGTTCAGCATCTATTCGTTAATTCTTGAAAACCGCACCTCGCAGCACACGCTGTTATGGATCCACATTCTCGTCTTTTTTCCAATCATCGGTTACATGTTTTACCTGTTTTCCGGACAGCTTTATGTGAAGGGAAAGCTGTTTAAAACAAAACGAATGTACAACCGGGAAAAGCTCAGGAAGCTGTTTGACAGGGAGGAAACGCCTGAAGTGACAGGTCTTAAAGACAATCAGGAAAGGTTCTTTACGTATTCCATCAGGGCTGCCCATATGAATATCAATACGAAAAGCGATATCAAAGTGCTGAAAAACGGCGAAGAAACCTTTCCCGATATTTTCAAAGCGATGCGGAAAGCGGAATCTTATATACATATTGAATACTACATGTTCAAGTCGGACATGCTCGGCCGCGGCATGATGGACATTATGATGGAAAAAGCGCGTCAGGGTGTCGAGGTGCGGTTTTTATACGACGCCGCAGGAAGCATCAAGCTGGCAAGAAGAGATATCATAAAAATGAAACAAGCGGGAGTGGACATCGTTCCGTTTTCTCCGCTGAAATACGGGTTTTTCAACCAGAAATTGAATTTCAGAAATCACCGGAAAATTGTGGTCATCGACGGAAAAATCGGTTTTGTGGGCGGATTAAATGTCGGAAAGGAATATATCAGCAAAGATCCGTATATCGGGTTTTGGAGAGACACTCACCTCCGGCTGGAAGGAGAAATTGTGCAAACGCTTCACGCCATCTTTATGCTGGATTGGGAATACGTCTCCGATGAAGTGTTAATAGATCAAGAGGAGTACAATACGCCGGTTCCCGTGGAGGGAGGTGGCATATATCAAATTGTCGCGACAGGCCCTGACATGAAGGAAAGCATGAGCGACCTCTATTATGAAATGATTACTTCAGCCCAGAAATCAATCTGGATCGCCACGCCTTATTTTGTCCCGAATGAGTCCATTCGCACGGCGCTGAAAGCAGCGGCGACAAAAGGAGTAGAAGTAAGGGTCATGGTGCCGGAGACGAACGACAGCTTTTTGACGCAATACGCGTCGAGATCCTATTTCCCGGAGCTGCTTCTTGAGGGCATTGAAGTGTACTCCTACCAAAAAGGCTTTATGCATCAAAAGGTGATGATTGTTGATGGCGATCTCGCCTCGGTCGGCACAGCGAATATGGACATGCGCAGCTTCCAGCTCAACTTTGAAGTGAACGTGTTCTTCACGGATGCCGAAGCGATACGCACCCTTGAAGACCATTTTGAAGAGGATATGCTGGACAGTGAAAAACTCACCCCTGTCGCCTTTTACAAAAGAGGGGTGACCGACCGGACAAAAGAATCCTTTGCCCGTCTATTTTCAGGCGTTCTGTAAGAAAAAGAAATCTGATCTTTAAATACAGACAGTGTATAGTATAATTGAGAAAAGTTATCAGTTATTTATGCATTGGAGGAAGATAGGGTGCTGCGGCAATTTTTTTCATACTATAAACCATATAAAACGTTGTTCTTTCTCGACTTTTTTTCGGCGATCGCGGGAGGCTTAATGGAGCTGAGTTTTCCTTTGATCGTCAATTATTTTATTGATACCTTGCTTCCGGGCAGGGACTGGGGCCTGATCATCGCGACTTCAATCGGCTTATTTGCGGTGTACGCGCTCAGCTCGGCTCTCCAGTATATCGTGACATACTGGGGGCATATGCTCGGGATCAATATCGAGACCGATATGAGAAAATCGCTTTTTGACCATTTGCAAAAGCTCTCATTCAAATTTTACGACAACAACAAGACGGGAACGCTCATGTCGAAGCTGACGAACGATTTAATGTACATCGGCGAAGTTGCCCATCACGGCCCGGAAGATTTATTCATTGCCATCATGACCATTCTCGGGGCGTTCGGGGTGATGCTGTTTATTAACTGGCAGCTGGCATTACTAACGTTTATCATCATGCCGATTGTCATATGGCTCGCGCTTTATTTCAACAAAAAAATGACCAAAGCGTTTACCGCGCTGAACAAAGATATCGGAGCCTTCAGCGCGCGTGTGGAAAATAATATCGGCGGCATCCGGCTCGTGCAGGCGTTCGGCAATGAAGCGTTTGAAAAAGAACGCTTCGCCGTCAACAATCAGCGTTTCCGTATCACAAAGCTTTCCTCATACAAAATCATGGCGAAAAACGGTTCAATCAGCTACATGCTGACTCGGTTTGTCACATTGTTTGTCCTTTTGTGCGGAACATGGTTTGTCATTCGCGGCTCCTTATCGTACGGGGAATTCGTGGCGTTTGTGCTCCTGACGAACGTGCTGTTCAGGCCTATTGATAAAATTAACGCCATTATCGAAATGTATCCAAGGGGAATCGCCGGTTTCAAAAGCTATATGGAACTGATGGAGACAGAGCCGGATATTCAGGATTCCCCTGATGCGAGAGACGTTTCCGCTCTGGGGGGCAATATCCGCTATGAACATGTTTCGTTTGGCTATGACGACCATCACAGTGTTTTCGATGACATAAACCTATCCATTCAAGCGGGGGAAACAGTTGCGTTCGTCGGTCCGTCAGGTGCGGGGAAATCAACGCTTTGCAGTCTGCTTCCGCGCTTTTATGAAGCATCGGAGGGCAACATTACGATCGACGGCATCAGTATTAAAGACATGACGCTGTCTTCGCTGCGCGGGCAAATTGGCGTCGTGCAGCAGGACGTTTTTTTGTTCTCTGGCACGCTTAGAGAAAATATCGCCTACGGCCGATTAGACGCATCAGAAGAAGACATTTGGCAGGCTGTGAGGCAGGCGCATCTGGAAGAGCTCGTCCATAGCATGCCGGATGGATTGGATACCCTCATCGGCGAAAGGGGCGTGAAGCTTTCCGGCGGGCAAAAGCAGCGTCTGTCAATTGCGCGGATGTTCTTGAAAAATCCGTCGATCCTGATTCTCGACGAAGCGACCTCGGCCCTTGATACAGAAACAGAAGCGGCGATCCAAAAGGCGCTGGAAGAATTGTCCGAGGGGCGCACCACGCTCGTCATCGCTCACAGGCTGGCGACGATTAAAGACGCGGACAGAATTGTGGTTGTCACAAAGAACGGAATTGAAGAGCAAGGGCGCCATCATGACCTGATTGAAGCCGGCGGTCTTTACAGCAGGCTGCATCAGGCGCAATTCGGGCAAATGGTACAGCAATAGGAGAAGAATATGGATCGAAAAAATGTGCTGTACACATTGCTGTTTCATTGGATGGGATGATCGCAAGAGAAGATGGAAGCATCGATTGGCTGGATGAATTTGAAGGTGAAGGCGATAACGGATACATCGGGGTTTTATCAGACTGTTGATACCGTCATCTTAGGCCGGAGCACATATGAACACGTGACGTTTATCAATGAGGAAGCCAAGGCCTTCACTGACTGTTTGAAACAGGAAAGGCTTAAACATCTGGATAGCCGGCGGGGCAGAGCTGGTGAATGCCTTTATGAAAGAAGCCGCCATCGATGAATTCATCATTACCATGATTCCAGTCGTTTTAGGGAGCGGCATTCCGCTGTTTCACGAGCTGACGAATGAAAAAAAGCTGCGGTTAAAAGGGCTGAAACAATTTGGACAGGCGGTTCAGCGTTTCGACAAACCCTCGCATTCGTTGTCAAGGCTGCGCTTCGGTGCTCACGAATTTCAACATTAGCTGTGCTCCGATGCTCTCCTTTCCTAGACTTCAAGGGTTTTCAATCACGCTGAAAAGATGACAAAATCCTAAAACGAAAACTGTTTTAGGATTTTATCAACAATCTGAAGGATAGACAAAAACATGTCTATCCTTTTTATATGTAAGTCAGAGCGCTTCTTTTTCAGCAGGCTCGATGATATTTTGAAACTTTTCAACCAGCTGGGACGCTTTTGTGCCTTCTACTACAATGAGATATTCTTTCTCATCATGAGCCATGCGGAACGTCTCAAGCTCAATTAAGTTTTTGATTTTGCACATCGTTTTCTTCGAATAAATATAGACCTCGTGGCTGCCGGAATGGCACATTTTATAAAGATGAATCAAATTTCTTAAAGTAAATGCCTGTGCGGCTACTTTTAGAGACTTGATATTTTTCATGTTCTTTCTCCTCCATCATTGTTGTCTTATATAGCGTATGTTCCCAGGGCGGACGAACCTTAAACCTGATAATGCACATTTATGATTTCCATTGCAGTGTGCCGCCTCCGATGCGTTTGACGCCGCGGATGGAGCTTAATTCATCCATCAGGCGGAGAAGCGCTTTGTCTTTCTGTTTTGCTTCAATCATAAAATCAATATTGGTCCCCCATTGCCTGAAGCGTTCCAAGAGCGGCAGCAAAAAGTTGGCGTCAACATAATCGGCATGGCTGCGTATGGCTTTCTCCGATTTTGGAGAGGACAGGTGAACTTTCGGCTGCAGTCCGATCCGTTCCCACGTCTTGATCATCCGTGGCAGTGCTTCATTTAGGTCGGCGTGATCATCTGGATTGGCGTAAAAATGATGAAAGTCAAAGACGAACGGAACATCTTCTTGTTCGCAAACCTGAAGCGTTTCTTCCGTCGTATATGTTTTATCATCATTCTCAAGCGTCATCCGCTGTTTGATCTCCTTTGGCAGATGCTTTATATTTTGATGAAATTGTGCAGTGGCGGTGTCTTTATTTCCGTAAGCGCCGCCGATATGAATGTTGATAACAGAGCGATCAGCAATGCCCATGGCATCAAGCATGCGGTAGTGATAGGCCATATCGGTTACCGCATTTTTTGTGACGTTTTCCTTCGGGCTCGTGAACAGAGTGAATTGGTTTGGATGGAAGCTTGTTCGCAGATGATGTCTTTTGACAAGCTCTCCGATCTCCCGAAACTCTTTTTGAAACGGTGTTACAAAATCCCACATGACATCGGGATGCGTGGCCAGCGGCACAATCGAACTGGAAAAACGGTACAAAGGAATGCTGTGGCCGATGATATAGTGAAGGGTTCTCAGTGTATTTTGTAAATTGGCTTTTGTCACGGACAGCAGGGCTTCTTTTCTTTCATCTTTTGCAAGCTTGGAATAACGCGCGAATGTCAGTGTTTTAGCGGGAGACGCATCCCAAAGGCTCATCGCGTTTGAAACGAACCCGAATCTAAAAATCATAGGAACTCTCCTTTATAAAAAATAAGATAATGCTCTGCCAAGCCATTCCGCCGGACGCTGCCTGAACGTGCGCTTTTTGAAATTGTCCTTTGTCAGCAGCTCCGACCTTTTCATATCCTCTTCAATCGTGGCATAGACTTCTTTTGTAAATGCCTCATTATCGATTTCAACATTCACTTCTTCATTTAAAAAAAAGCTTCGCTGATCAAAATTGGCGGTTCCGATGATACTGAAATGATCGTCAATGATCAGGGCTTTCACATGATAAAACCCCTGATAAAAACGGTAGATCAGACAGCCGGCATCCAAGAGCTCCGAATAATAGGTATAAGCTGCTTCTCGGACCAGCGGATGATCTGATTTCATCGGCACGATGATCGTAACGGCTGCACCGTTTTTTCTGGCTTTGACCAAGGCCTGCTGAAGCGGTTTTGTCGGAATGTAATAAGGTGTGCAAATGGTAATGCGCTCTTTTGCCTGCGCGATATTTGCCAAATACGTTTTTTCAAGAGAATAACCGTCAGTCGCATAAATCTTATGAGAGATATTCCCTTGCGGAAGATCCGGGCAAACATCCGTGCAAAGTTCGATTCCGGTATTTCGTTTCAGATCGGAAGCAAAAAGCGTTTGAAGATCATGCACCCCTTCTCCTTTCATACGCAGATGATAATCCTCCCAATTGCCGAACTTCGCCTTCTTTCCAAGGTATTCCTCAGCGATGTTAAACCCGCCGATATAACCGATTTTTCCGTCTATCACAGCGATTTTCCGGTGATTCCGTTTCTGCATATGAAAAAAGAAAAAAGGGAAACGAGGTTTGTTCAGAAAATGCACATGAACCCCGGCATTTTTCATCGTCTCCAGCGCCGGTTTTTTGATTTTTTGGCAGCCGGACCAGTCCAGCAGCAAATAAACTGAAACACCGGCTTGGGCTTTTGTTTTCAGCAGCGTAAACATATTGTGGCTGACCTCATCGTTTTTCATAATAAAAAACATCACGTGAACAGAGGAAGCGGCCTGGCTGATATCTTTCATCATCCGTTCCACAAGATCAGCACCGCAGTGGATCAATTCGATATCACTCTTCTTTTTTGAAAAAACAGGCTCGTACGCGTTTTTTTTGTAAACGGCACGCCCCATGAAGATATCAAGCAGTATGAAAGCCAATAGTATAATGCCAATGATAAGAATCACGAAAAATATCTTCATCCCGGCACTCCTTTCTGTAGTAAGGGTAGTGTGCCCTAACAGCGGGAATTTAATTATTGACTGAACACTCATTCATTATTTATCATAAAGATAATCTTATACAGATTCGGAGGTAGGGGATCGCGGTCTTTATCAGTAAAAAGGGGGAATTGGAATGAGCGGCTTTCTCATCGCAAATGCATTGTTATTTCTGGTTGTAACCGCTTACGCTGTTTATTTGTTTGTCTACTTGGTTAAAACGAGACTGGCCTACATCAGACTCGGGCAGAAAGAACATTTTGATAAACGGATTAGGGAACGGCTTCACGCCATATGGGTGAATGTATTCGGACAGAAAAAACTGCTGAAGGACAAGAAAAGCGGAATCATTCATGTCATGTTTTTCTACGGGTTTATATTGGTTCAGTTCGGAGCAATTGACTTTATTATTAAAGGACTGGCTCCCGATCGGAATCTGCCGCTTGGCCCTGTCTATCCCGCCTTCACCTTTTTTCAGGAAATCGTTACGTTTCTCATTTTAATCGCTGTGGTCTGGGCATTCTACAGACGTTATATTGAAAAACTCGTCAGGCTGAAACGCGGCTTCAAAGCAGGACTTGTTCTCATTTTTATCGGAGGATTAATGCTGACGGTTCTGCTTGGAAACGGGATGAATCTGATCTGGCATGGGCATGGGCTTTCATCGAGCGAGCCGATTGCATCAGGTATTGCGTTTTTGCTTGGCGGAGTCGGAGAAACAGGGGCGGCGGTGATTTTCTATATCGCATGGTGGATGCATCTTCTATTTTTGCTGAGCTTTTTGGTATACGTGCCGCAGTCAAAGCATGCCCATTTAATCGCCGGCCCTGCCAATGTCTTTTTCAATAGGATGGAATCTGCCGGAAAGCTTGAAAAAATCGATTTTACCGATGAAACGAAAGAAAGCTACGGCGCGGGAAAAATTGAAGATTTCAGGCAGTCCCAGCTGCTTGATCTGTACGCGTGTGTTGAGTGCGGCCGCTGTACCAATATGTGTCCGGCAACAGGCACCGGAAAAATGCTGTCGCCGATGGACTTGATTTTGCGTCTCAGGGATCATCTCACAGAAAAAGGCGCCGCCGTCACCTCACGCTCGCCATGGGTGCCCGCGGCAGCATTCCGGCACACGAAAGGCAATCAGCTGGCGGCGGCCTCATCAGGAAGCGGATCGCAGGAAGCCGCCGCCGCGCTTGAATACCATCCGAGCTTGATCGGCGACGTCATCACAGAGGAAGAAATTTGGGCGTGCACGACTTGCAGAAACTGTGAGGATCAATGCCCGGTCATGAACGAACATGTGGATAAAATCATCGACCTCCGCCGCTACCTTGTGCTGACAGAAGGGAAAATGGACAGTGACGCACAGCGCGCTATGACCAGTATCGAGCGGCAGGGAAATCCGTGGGGACTCAACCGCAAGGAACGTGAAAATTGGCGTGACGCGGCGCCGGATACCGAGATTCCGACTGTAAAAGAAATGAAAAAAGAGGGAAAGGAATTTGAGTACCTTTTCTGGGTCGGTTCCATGGGGTCTTACGACAACAGAAGCCAGAAAATCGCGGTCTCCTTTGCCAAGCTGCTCAATCACGCGGGTGTGTCCTTCGCGATCCTCGGCAATAAAGAAAAAAATTCAGGGGATACGCCGCGCCGCCTCGGAAATGAATTTTTGTTCCAAGAGCTGGCTGAAAAGAATATCTCTGAATTTGAAAAAAATCATGTTAAAAAAATCGTTACGATTGACCCGCACGCATACAATTTATTTAAAAATGAATATCCGGATTTCGGCTTTGAAGGCGAGGCTTTTCATCATACAGAAGTATTGGCTGATCTGGTGAAGAACGGGAAATTAAAACCGCAGCATCCTCTTCAAGAGGCGATTACCTTCCATGATTCGTGCTACTTGGGACGGTACAACGAAGTCTATGATCCGCCGAGGGAGATTTTGAAAGCCATTCCGGGCGTGCAGCTGATTGAAATGGAGAGAAACCGGGAAACCGGCATGTGCTGCGGCGCCGGCGGAGGATTAATGTGGATGGAGGAAGAAACGGGCAACAGGATTAACGTCGCCAGGACAGAGCAAGCGCTCGCGGTCACCCCATCGGTGATCAGCTCCGGCTGTCCGTACTGTCTCACGATGCTTGGGGACGGCACAAAGGCAAAAGAAGCCGAAGACCGGGTCAAAACGTATGATGTCGCAGAGCTTCTGGCCCAATCTGTCTTAGGCGCTGATATGAAAATGGGGGAGAAGCAATGAATTTTTCATTGTCAGAAGAACACGAGATGATAAGGAAATTGGTGCGCGATTTTGCGAAGCATGAGGTGGCCCCGTCAGCCGCAGAACGCGACGAACAAGAACGCTTCGATCGCGAGCTGTTTCGGGAGATGGCGCATTTAGGGCTGACGGGAATTCCATGGCCTGAAGAATACGGAGGAATCGGAAGTGACTATCTGGCCTACATCATCGCGGTGGAGGAGCTGTCAAAAGTGTGCGCCTCCACTGGTGTGACGCTTTCCGCCCATATCTCTCTTTGCAGCTGGCCGATCTTTGCCTTTGGGACGGAAGAACAGAAGGCAGAGCACTTAACACAGCTGGCCCTCGGAGAGAAGATCGGCGCTTTCGCTTTGACTGAAGCGGGGTCCGGTTCTGACGCCGGCGGCATGAAAACAACTGCTGAACGAATCGGTGATGACTATGTGTTAAATGGCTCCAAAGTGTTTATTACAAACGGCGGTATCGCGGATATTTACATTGTTTTTGCAGTCACGGATTCCGTGAAAAAGAAAAAAGGCATCTCCGCTTTTATTGTAGAAAAGGATTTCGAAGGATTTTCTGCAGGCAAGAAAGAAAAGAAAATGGGCATCCGTTCGTCTACGACAACGGAAATCACATTCGAAGATTGTGTTGTGCCCGCAGCAAACCGTCTTGGAGAAGAAGGGGAAGGCTTCAAAATCGCCATGAAGACGCTTGACGGAGGCAGAAACGGCATTGCCGCTCAAGCCGTAGGCATCGCTCAGGGGGCGCTTGATGCCTCGGTTCAATATGCAAAAGAGAGAAAGCAATTCGGCAAATCGATCGCCGAGCATCAGGGCATCGCTTTTAAACTCGCGGATATGGCTACAATGACAGAAGCTTCAAGGCTATTGACCTATCAGGCGGCGTGGCTTGAATCGTCAGGCCTTCCATATGGAAAAGCTTCCGCCATGTCCAAACTGCTGGCGGGGGATACGGCGATGAAGGTGACGACCGAAGCCGTGCAGATCTTCGGCGGCTACGGCTATACAAAGGATTATCCGGTTGAACGTTATATGCGTGATGCGAAAATCACGCAAATCTATGAAGGCACTCAAGAAATTCAAAGACTGGTCATCTCCAGAATGCTCGCGGATTGACGCAAAACATCTGTCAGGCGGATCACTCTTGTAAAATTATTTAAATTAACGCTGTTAAGGGTAGCATATTCTGTTTTATTTTGTTTATAATGAGAGGTATGGTTTGTATAAGAACGATACAAAAACGCTTTCATTATTGATAAAACAGATACATATAAGTAATAGAAAGGGAGTGTCCGACCTTGGGTATCAAACAATATTCACAGGAAGAGCTAAAGGAAATGGCTTTAGTCGAAATCGCTCACGAATTATTTGAAGAACATAAAAAACCAGTTCCTTTTCAGGAGCTTTTAAATGAAATTGCATCTTTGCTCGGCGTGACAAAAGAAGAGCTTGGAGACCGCATCGCTCAATTTTATACAGATTTAAACATTGACGGCCGCTTCCTCGCGCTTTCTGACCAGACTTGGGGGCTTCGCAGCTGGTATCCGTATGATCAGCTTGACGAAGAAACGCAGCCGACCGTAAAAGCGAAAAAGAAAAAAGCGAAGAAAGCAGTCGAAGAAGATCTTGATCTTGACGAGTTTGAAGAGATCGACGAAGACGACATTGATTTGGATGAAGTCGAGGAACAACTTGATCTTGATACCGATGATTTTGACGATGAAGATCTTGATGAAGACGACGACGAACTTGAGATCGAAGAAGACCTGGTTGATGAAGATGAAGAAGACGAAGAAGAAGACGACGATAAGGATCTCAAATCGTAAAAGCTCATCTTTAAAACAATCTTGACTTTCAAAGTCGAACTATGTAGTATGTATTTTGGGCTCTTCAAAAACGAAGAGAGAACATAGTGCGTTTATGCTCCCTTTCAAGAAATTGAAAGGGAGCTTTCTTATTTTCACCCCTCATTTTTCTTAATAAATCATTTAAAAGGCTAAATGATTTTCTATAAAACAGTACATTTTAAAAATGTAGCCAAGAGCGAAGAGAGGAGCAAACGAAATGACGAAATATATTTTTGTAACAGGGGGAGTCGTATCCTCACTTGGAAAGGGTATTGTAGCAGCTTCATTAGGACGTTTGCTGAAAAACCGCGGAATGAACGTGACAATTCAAAAATTCGATCCATACATCAACGTCGACCCGGGAACAATGAGCCCGTATCAGCACGGTGAAGTATTCGTAACGGATGACGGCGCTGAAACAGATCTGGACCTTGGTCACTATGAGCGTTTTATCGATATTAACCTGAATAAATTCAGCAATGTGACAACAGGTAAAATTTATTCAACAGTTCTTAAAAAAGAACGACGCGGAGACTACCTTGGCGGAACTGTACAAGTTATCCCGCACATCACAAATGAGCTGAAAGACCGTGTTTACCGCGCGGGGAAAGAAACAAACGCAGATGTCGTTATTACAGAAATCGGCGGAACTGTCGGGGACATCGAATCACTGCCATTCCTTGAAGCGATCCGCCAAATGAAGAGCGATATCGGCCGTGAAAATGTCATGTACATCCACTGTACGCTTGTACCTTACATTAAAGCTGCGGGCGAATTAAAAACAAAACCGACACAGCACAGTGTAAAAGAATTGCGCAGCTTGGGCATTCAGCCAAACATCATCGTCGTTCGTACAGAAATGCCGATTTCTCAAGATATGAAAGATAAAATCGCGCTATTCTGCGACATTGATACAAAAGCTGTTATCGAGTGTGAGGATGCGGACAACCTTTACTCCATTCCGCTTGAGCTTCAAAAACAAGGGCTTGATAAGCTTGTTTGCGAGCACATGCGATTGGAATGCAAAGAAGCGGAAATGTCCGAGTGGAAAGAGCTTGTTAACAAGGTCAGCAATCTGTCTCAAACGATCACGATCGGCCTTGTCGGTAAATACGTTGAGCTTCCTGACGCGTACATCTCTGTCGTTGAATCACTCCGCCATGCGGGCTATGCGTTCGACACAGATGTAAAAGTGAAATGGATCAACGCTGAAGAAGTAACAGAAAGCAACATTGAAGAGCTTACAAGCGGAACGGACGGCATCATCGTGCCGGGCGGATTCGGAGACCGCGGTGTTGAAGGCAAAATTATCGCAACTAAATACGCGCGCGAAAACAACATTCCGTTCTTGGGCATTTGCCTGGGCATGCAGGTTGCGTCTATTGAATACGCACGAAACGTATTGGGCTTAAAAGGCGCTCACTCAGCGGAAATTGATCCGTCAACTCAATACCCGATCATCGACCTTCTACCTGAACAGAAGGATGTTGAGGATCTCGGCGGAACGCTTCGTCTCGGCCTTTACCCTTGTAAGCTTGAAGAAGGCACAAAAGCCTATGAAGTGTATCAGGATGAAGTGGTGTACGAGCGCCACCGCCACCGCTATGAATTCAACAACGAATTCAGACAGCAAATGGAAGACCAAGGCTTCGTTTTCTCAGGCACAAGCCCTGACGGACGCCTTGTTGAAATCATCGAGCTGAAAGACCACCCTTGGTTCGTGGCATCTCAGTTCCACCCAGAGTTCAAATCAAGACCGACAAGACCTCAGCCTCTATTCAAAGGCTTCATCGGAGCGTCTGTCGAAGCTGCAAATCAGAAGTAATAAAAAAGACTTGCCGTTTTTATTAAAAGCGGGCAAGTCTTTTTTATTTGTTTCCGGCAAGATACAGCATGTACAATAAGGTATTATGCATACTCTTGCAAAATTTCTTTTAATGTAAACGATAAAGCATGGTAGACATACAGTGCCGTCATTAAAGAGGGAAATCCGTAACGGGTGCCGTTTTCATCGGGAACGAGCGGCATTTTTAATTTAGAATCAATATGCACATCACAATATTGTTCAATTCCCGCGCTGTCTTTAGCTGCCGGCGATACGCATACGACTCCCGCACCCTTTTCATAAAGCTCTTTCGCGAGCGCCTGCTCTTCGGCAGTGCCCGCCCCTGAGCAAAACATCAGCACCCTGTCGCTTTCTGTCACTTCATCAGCGCTTTCTGGAAAGGGTTTGACGGAAGGCAGCGGCTCTGTGCTTTCGGCAGCCTCATATAAGACGCCCTGAAGCTCATTTGCTCCGTATATATATATGGAATGCCCGCTGATCACCGCTTGAGCAAGCAGCCGTGCCCCATCTTCAATCGCGTCAGATTCCTTATCCTGAATGCGGGAAAAAATACCTGTTAACTGCGTCGTAAATATTTTCAACATAAGTGAATCCTCCTTTATAACGTACAATATCATTATACAACAAAAGAGAAAATGCTCAGAAAATGTCGTAAAGTAGACTATTATAATTAAAGGAAATAGGAAAATCAAACAGAATACATACACTACTGCTTACTTTTGACGAAAATCATAATATTGGGGTGTAAAATGATGAATGAAAAAATTTTAATCGTTGATGATCAATACGGCATACGTATTTTGCTTAACGAAGTATTCAATAAAGAAGGCTACCAGACGTTTCAGGCTGCAAACGGCCTGCAGGCGCTTGACATCGTGACAAAAGAACGGCCCGACCTTGTGCTTCTGGACATGAAAATTCCCGGGATGGACGGAATTGAAATTTTAAAACGGATGAAGGTCATTGACGAAAACATTCGGGTGATCATCATGACGGCATACGGAGAACTCGACATGATCCAGGAATCAAAGGAACTGGGCGCTTTGACGCATTTTGCGAAGCCTTTTGATATCGATGAAATCAGAGATGCCGTGAAAAAATATCTGCCCCTGAAGTCTAATTAACAAAGAAGATACAAATGAATGATGTCATTGTGTTGCCCATTTGTCGAAAAGTTGGTATTCTAGTTATGGAGAAAAAGCGATCTGAGTATTTACATATGACAGCAATATATGGGTCATGCTAGGGTGGAAAGCTTTTTTCGCTAGAAGACAATCAGGCTACATAAGGAGGACATTCGACATGCCTTTAGTTTCTATGACGGAAATGTTGAATACAGCTAAAGAAAAAGGGTACGCTGTAGGACAATTTAACTTAAACAACCTTGAGTTTACTCAAGCGATTTTACAAGCAGCTGAAGAAGAAAAATCTCCAGTGATCCTTGGTGTTTCCGAAGGTGCGGGACGCTACATGGGCGGCTTCAAAACAGTCGTAGCTATGGTAAAAGCACTTATGGAAGAGTACAAAGTGACAGTTCCTGTTGCGATTCACTTAGACCACGGTTCAAGCTTTGAATCTTGTGCGAAAGCGATTCATGCAGGTTTCACATCTGTCATGATCGACGCTTCTCACCATCCATTTGAAGAAAACGTTGAAACAACTTCTAAAGTTGTTGAGCTTGCTCATTTCCACGGAGTATCTGTAGAAGCTGAGCTTGGAACAGTCGGCGGACAAGAAGATGACGTTATCGCTGAAGGCGTAATCTACGCTGACCCTAAAGAGTGCCAAGAACTTGTTGAGCGCACTGGCATCGACTGCCTTGCACCTGCATTAGGTTCTGTTCACGGCCCTTACAAAGGCGAACCAAACCTTGGTTTCAAGGAAATGGAAGCTATCGGTAAAACAACTGGTCTTCCATTGGTTCTTCACGGCGGTACTGGAATTCCGACTGCTGACATCAAAAAATCAATTTCACTTGGTACAGCTAAAATCAACGTAAATACTGAAAACCAAATTTCTTCTGCAAAAGCTGTTCGCGATACATTGGCAGCTAAGCCTAACGAATACGATCCTCGTAAATACCTTGGACCTGCTCGTGAAGCGATTAAAGAAACAGTTATCGGTAAAATGCGTGAATTTGGTTCTTCAAACCAAGCTTAATTTAATTGGAACTTTTATAGCCGCCTGACAGCTTGACAGGCGGTTTTCCGTCTATCTTTAGAAAGCGCAATCATATTCGCAATTCAGAAAAATTCTTACTCAAGGAGGCTTTTTGAACATGTTATTTTTTATTGATACAGCCAATATCGATGAAATTAGAGAAGCGAATGAATTAGGAATTCTTGCCGGTGTAACGACGAACCCTAGTTTAGTAGCAAAAGAAGCTAACGTATCATTCCACGACCGTCTTCGCGAGATTACAGACGTTGTGAAAGGTTCTGTAAGCGCTGAGGTTATTTCTTTAAAAGCTGAAGAGATGATCGAGGAAGGAAAAGAACTGGCGAAAATCGCTCCGAACATCACGGTGAAAATCCCGATGACGTCCGACGGTCTAAAAGCGGTAAGAGCACTTACTGAATTAGGCATCAAAACAAATGTCACATTGATCTTCAATGCAAACCAGGCGCTTCTTGCTGCCAGAGCAGGGGCAACGTATGTATCTCCTTTCCTGGGACGTTTAGATGACATCGGCCACAACGGACTTGACCTGATTTCAGAAGTCAAGCAGATTTTTGACATTCACGGTCTTGACACGGAAATCATTGCGGCGTCAATCCGCCATCCGCAGCACGTGACAGAAGCCGCTCTAAGAGGGGCTCATATCGGCACCATGCCGCTGAAAGTCATTCATTCACTCACTAAGCATCCGTTAACAGACAAAGGAATTGAACAATTCCTGGCAGACTGGAATAAATAATTCAAAGGGCGGCAAACAGCTTATGCCTGTTTGCCGCGGCCTTTGTTTTTCACCGTCCTGATACAGCGGACCTTCAGATGCTGACGCCGCTTTACAGAGAAGGAATCATTGGGCTGCAGAAGCTGATATCGGAATGAAGTGTTTGCGTACTGCTTTTGCCGGATGACGACGTTGTTTTTCAAGCCGGCGGGTCTCTGTGCATTTTCGAAACCTGTGCCCCGCAAAGCTTCGCTATTTTCTTCCTGATATTTTACAATGTGTTGTATTCTTTCTCTTCGAATTGGCTAGATTTTGGACATGAGCTTTATTTGCAGAGACAGAATAAAATGACATTTTATTTAGCTCCGCAGCTATCTTCTTATGGAAGGAGACTATCATGGAAAAGTTGAATATTGCCGGCGGTGACTCGTTAAACGGTACAGTACATATCAGCGGCGCTAAAAACAGTGCTGTTGCATTAATACCTGCAACCATTTTGGCAAATTCCGAGGTGACAATTGAAGGGCTTCCAGAGATTTCAGATATTGAAACGCTGCGTGACCTGTTAAAGGAAATCGGCGGCAACGTGCATTTCGAGAATGGGGAGATGGTTGTTGACCCCACGTCGATGATCAGCATGCCGCTTCCTAACGGAAAAGTAAAAAAGCTTCGCGCGTCTTATTATTTAATGGGGGCGATGCTCGGCCGCTTCAAGCAGGCCGTCATCGGATTGCCCGGCGGCTGCCACTTAGGCCCCAGGCCGATTGATCAGCATATCAAAGGCTTTGAAGCGCTTGGAGCTGAAGTGACCAATGAACAAGGCGCCATTTATTTGCGTGCTGAAAGGCTGAGAGGCGCACGCATTTATTTAGATGTCGTGAGTGTAGGGGCAACCATTAACATTATGCTTGCCGCTGTCTTGGCAGAAGGGAAAACGCTCATCGAAAACGCTGCGAAGGAACCTGAGATCATTGATGTTGCGACACTGCTTACGAGCATGGGCGCCAAAATCAAAGGTGCGGGAACCAATGTGATCCGAATCGACGGCGTGAAGGAACTGCACGGCTGCAAACACACAATCATTCCGGACAGAATTGAGGCAGGTACATTTATGATTGCGGCTGCTGCAATGGGCAAGGAAGTCATGATCGATAATGTGATTCCCACTCATCTGGAGTCCTTAACAGCAAAGCTGAGAGAAATGGGCTATCATATTGAAACAAGCGATGACCAGCTTCTCATTGTCGGCGGGCAGAAACACTTAAAGCCGGTTGATGTCAAAACCCTCGTATATCCGGGCTTTCCGACTGATTTGCAGCAGCCGATGACGGCGCTCCTGACAAGAGCAAAAGGGACAAGCGTCGTAACGGACACCATTTACTCGGCAAGATTCAAGCACATTGATGAGCTGAGACGGATGGGTGCCAATATGAAAGTAGAAGGCAGATCCGCCATCATCACAGGTCCTGTCGAGCTTCAAGGTGCAAAAGTGAAGGCGAGCGACCTGCGTGCCGGAGCCTGTCTGGTGGTAGCCGGCCTGATGGCTGACGGCGTCACGGAAATTACGGGCCTGGAGCACATTGACCGCGGATACAGCACCCTTGAGAAGAAGCTTGAGGGGCTTGGAGCGACAATCTGGCGTGAAAGAATGACTGACGAAGAAATAGAACAGCTTCAAAATTCATAATGGTTTCTTGTGAGAGGAGATCGTGTTGAAATGGAAAGAAGTTTATCAATGGAATTGGTACGTGTGACCGAAGCTGCGGCATTGGCATCTGCAAGATGGATGGGCCGGGGAAAAAAAGACGAGGCTGATGAAGCGGCAACAAGCGCAATGAGAGATGTTTTTGATACAGTTCCGATGAAAGGAACCGTTGTGATCGGTGAAGGGGAAATGGACGAAGCGCCGATGCTGTATATCGGGGAAAAACTCGGAAACGGGTACGGTCCGCGCGTGGATGTCGCAGTTGACCCTCTTGAAGGCACAAACATCGTGGCAAGCGGCGGCTGGAACGCGCTGACGGTTATTGCGGTCGCAGACCACGGCACGCTTCTGAACGCCCCTGACATGTATATGGAAAAAATCGCAGTAGGCCCGGAAGCGGTGGGCTGCATTGACATTGAAGCACCTGCCATTGATAACCTTAAAGCGGTGGCAAAAGCGAAAAACAAGGACGTTGAGGACGTTGTTGCCACTATCTTAAACCGTGAAAGACACGCGAAAATTATTTCTGAGCTTCGTGAGGCAGGCGCCAGAATCAAATTGATCAATGATGGCGATGTCGCAGGCGCCATCAATACGGCTTTCGACCACACGGGCGTTGACATCCTGTTCGGATCAGGCGGAGCTCCTGAGGGTGTGCTTTCTGCTGTTGCGCTAAAAGCGCTGGGCGGAGAAATAATTGGTAAACTCCTTCCGCAAAATGAAGAAGAAATCACGCGCTGTCACAAGATGGGCCTTGATTTAAGCAAAGTCCTTCGTATGGAAGACCTTGTGAAGGGTGATGACGCGATTTTTGCAGCTACCGGTGTAACTGACGGCGAGCTGTTAAAAGGTGTTCAATTTAAAGGTTCTGTCGGCACAACTGAAAGCATAGTGATCCGTGCAAAATCAGGCACTGTCCGCTTTGTTGACGGCAGACACAGCTTGAAAAAGAAACCAAATCTTGTAATCCGTCCATAACAAACAGAAAAGCGGGTGTGAGCCTGCTTTTCTTTTGCAAAAAAGAGTCAACTCTATCAATTCAGTGTCAAAACCTTATTTCAGTTGAATAATTTTCTGAAATAAGGTAAAAATAAAGAGTGCTGCGAATTTTACTGCGTAATTCCTTCTTTTAAGCACTGGGAAAGTTTTAATTTCTACCGCATACAGACGATATAAGTATTGATCTTCTCATGTTTTTGTCCTCGCTTCCTTCAAAACTCATTAAGACAATCCTTTTAACAAAAGCGCCGATCATGGGTGGAAGTGTTACCGATAGAAGTTCCTTTATGTTAAAAAAAGAATGTGCTTTGGCGGATGTTGTGCAAAAGCAGCAGGTTATATGTACAGAGTAAGATATTGACTATGAAAAGCGTGGTGTTTTTATGAAAAACGTATCTATTTCCTCTTTGGAAAATATGAAATTGAAAGAGCTTTATGAACTTGCAAGACATTATAAAATCTCCTATTACAGCAAACTGACAAAAAAAGAACTCATTTTTGCCATTCTGAAAGCAAATGCAGAACAAGAAGATCTGCTGTTTATGGAAGGCGTTCTTGAGATCATCCAGTCTGAAGGTTTCGGCTTCCTGAGACCGATCAACTACTCTCCAAGCTCAGAAGACATTTACATCTCAGCTTCCCAAATCCGCCGTTTCGATTTGCGAAACGGAGACAAAGTATCAGGCAAGGTTCGTCCGCCAAAAGAAAATGAGCGTTACTATGGACTTTTGCACGTTGAAGCGGTAAATGGGGATGATCCCGAATCTGCAAAAGAGCGTGTGCATTTCCCGGCTCTTACACCTCTTTATCCAGACCGTCAAATGGTGCTAGAAACAAAACCTAACTTCTTGTCTACAAGAATTATGGATATGATGGCGCCGGTCGGATTTGGACAGCGCGGTTTGATTGTTGCACCGCCAAAAGCCGGAAAAACAATGTTGCTGAAGGAAATTGCCAACAGTATTACAGCGAACCAGCCAGAAGCAGAGCTCATCGTGCTTTTGATTGACGAAAGACCGGAAGAAGTAACTGATATCGAGCGTTCTGTGGCTGGGGATGTCGTCAGTTCAACGTTTGATGAAGTGCCGGAAAACCATATCAAAGTGGCCGAGCTTGTGCTTGAGCGCGCGATGCGTCTTGTAGAACACAAAAAAGATGTTATCATTCTGATGGACAGCATCACACGCCTTGCCCGAGCTTACAACTTAGTGATTCCGCCAAGCGGAAGAACGCTTTCCGGGGGGATTGACCCTGCGGCGTTCCACCGTCCGAAACGCTTCTTCGGGGCTGCGAGAAATATCGAAGAGGGCGGAAGCTTAACTATCCTTGCTACGGCTCTTGTCGATACAGGCTCACGTATGGATGATGTTATTTATGAAGAATTCAAGGGAACAGGCAACATGGAGCTTCACCTTGACCGCTCTTTGGCTGAGCGCCGCATTTTCCCGGCCATCGATATCCGCCGTTCAGGAACGCGCAAGGAAGAGCTGCTTGTGCCTAAAGAGCATCTTGATCGTTTATGGTCGATCCGCAAAACGATGTCTGATTCACCTGATTTTGCGGAAAAATTCATGAGAAAAATGAAAAAAACCAAAACAAACCAAGAATTTTTCGACATTCTCAATCAAGAATGGAAACAGGCAAATCTATCATCTGCAAGAAGGTAAATAGTATTTGCAAAAGAAGTAAATCACTGATATAATTTTCTTATATGCGTTTCGGACAATGCTCCGAAATAATAACTCTGTTTCCACACTGGATTCAGGGCGGAAGGAGATGGATACAATGAAGGCAGGAATTCATCCTAATTTCAAAAAAGCAACAGTTAAATGCGCTTGTGGAAATGAATTTGAAACAGGCTCAGTAAAAGAAGAGGTACGCGTTGAGATTTGCTCTGAGTGCCACCCATTCTACACTGGCCGCCAAAAATTCGCTTCTGCTGATGGTCGTGTTGATCGCTTTAACAAAAAATACGGTCTTAAGTAATAATAGATTTTTCAACAGGCAAGCAGTCTTGCCTGTTTTTTATATTGTCTAAAACACAGCTGGCAGAAAGAGGGGAACAGAGCCTATGTACATAATGAAACAAAGCGGTTGGCTTGAGCTGATTTGCGGCAGCATGTTCTCGGGGAAATCTGAAGAGCTGATCAGAAGAGTGAAGAGAGCGACTTACGCCAAGCAGGAAGTCAGGGTATTTAAGCCTGTGATTGATAATCGATACAGCGAAGATGCTGTTGTCTCCCATAATGGAACATCCATGAAGAGCTATGCCATTTCTTCTGCTGCAGATATTTGGGACCATATCAGTGAGCGTACGGATGTGATTGCGGTTGATGAAGTGCAGTTTTTCGACCAGGAAATTGTGGAGGTTTTATCATCCCTTGCCGATAAAGGCTACCGTGTGATTGCAGCGGGTCTTGATATGGATTTTAGAGGAGAGCCGTTCGGTGTCGTCCCGGATATTATGGCGATTGCGGAAAGTGTGACGAAGCTGCAAGCCGTCTGTTCCGTCTGCGGATCGCCGGCGAGCAGAACACAGCGTCTGATTGACGGCAAACCTGTTTCCTACGATGATCCGGTCATTTTGGTGGGCGCATCCGAATCGTATGAAGCGAGATGCAGACACCATCACGAAGTTCCAGGGAAATCTAAAAAATAGCCCGAAGCATGGGTATAAAGATAGAAAACACCGGCTAAAAACACCGGTGTTTTTTTTATATTCTGATAATAATTAATTAAAAAATTTAATTAAGTGTATTAAAAAATTAAGTAATTTTCTTCCCTTGAATTTTGATTTTCACAGGCATACAATAGCTTACGTAATGTAAATAGTTTTTAGACATTGTTCGAATAATTGTCATAAAGTCGCATAAAGATCATGATCGGATTTTCAAGATGGGTTATTACTTAACTTTGTTAACTATTTCAAGAAAGAAGGAGATTTGCTTGAATAACATAAAAAAAACGAAGGAAGGCCATTTAGAAACAACTCTTAGAGGAAAAGAAGTTTTATCTATTCCTACTTTAAATAAAGGTGTTGCTTTCTCATTAGAGGAAAGACAAGAACTTGGTTTAGAAGGACTTCTTCCGCCAACTGTACTTTCTCTAGATCAACAAGCAAAACGCGCATATGAGCAGTTTAAAGCTCAGCCAGACCGCCTTCGTCAAAATGTTTACTTAAATGATTTGGCAAACCGTAACGAAGTTCTTTTCTATAAATTGCTGAAAAACCATCTTCGCGAAATGCTTCCTGTTGTATACACACCGACAGTCGGCGAAGCGATTCAAGAATACAGCCATGAGTACAGAAGACCTCAAGGTATCTACTTGTCAATCGACAATATTGAGGGTATTGAAAAAGCTTTTGAAAACCTTCATGCGACAGCAGGCGATATTGATCTTATTGTTGCAACTGACTCTGAAAGCATCCTCGGAATCGGTGACTGGGGTGTAGGCGGTATTAACATCGCGATCGGTAAATTGGCTGTTTACACTGCAGCAGCTGGTATTGACCCAAGCCGTGTTATCCCGGTTGTGCTTGATGTCGGTACGAACAACGAAAAACTTTTAAATGATCCTTTATATATCGGTAACCATCATGAGCGTATTTCAGATGAACGTTATGAAGAATTCGTTGATGCGTATGTAAAAGCTGCGCTGAAATTCTTCCCTAAAGCACTTCTTCACTGGGAAGACTTTGGTAATAAAAACGCGCGTAATATCATGAAGAAATACAACAACGACATTCTGACATTCAACGATGATATTCAAGGTACAGGCGCGATTACACTTGCTGGTGTGCTTGCTGCTATGAAGAAAACAGGCGCATCTATTAAAGACCAGCGTGTTGTTGTCTTCGGTGCAGGTTCCGCAGGTATCGGAATCGCCGACCAAATCCGTGACACAATGGTGCTTGCGGGATTATCAGAAGAAGAAGCGAACAAACGCTTCTGCACAATTGATTACAGAGGCTTGCTGACTGAAGAAATCGAAGGCATCCTTGATTTCCAAAAACCTTACCTTCGCAGTGTAGATGAAGTGAAAGATTGGAAACGCGATGAAAAAGGCCAAATCCCATTCGATGAAGTGGTTCGCCAAGCGAAACCAACGATCTTAATCGGTACTTCAGGCGTATCAGGCGCGTTTACAGAGGAAATTATAAAAGAAATGGCATCTCACGTAGACCGTCCGGTGATCATGCCGATGTCAAACCCGACTCACCTTGCGGAAGCGACTCCTGAAGATCTATTCAAATGGACTGACGGAAAAGTGCTTGTAGCAACAGGAAGCCCGTTTGAAAATGTGGAATACAACGGTGTTTCTTATGAAATCGGACAATCTAACAACGCATTTGCGTTCCCTGGTCTTGGACTTGGTTCAATTGTAGCTGAAGCGCGTGTGATTACGCCTGCTATGTTTGCTGCAACTGCTGATGCGATTGCTGAAATGGTTGATTTTGAAACACCTGGAGCAGGATTGCTTCCAAGCATTGATAAGCTTCAAGAAGTTTCTATTCAAGTTGCGATTGCCGTTGCTGAAGCAGCTATTAAAGAAGGCGTAGCAAATCGTCAGCCTGAAGATGTGAAACAAGCGGTTCTTGATGCAATGTGGACACCGGAATACAAAAAAGTCATCGCAAAATAATTAGCGATTAAATACATCGTCCGAGGGAAAGCTTTTTGGAAAGCTAAAGTATACGGACATAGGATTTGGAGGAGAATATTTTGAGCATCTTAGATATCTTAATCCTCCTGGCACCGATCTTCTTTGTTATCGTGCTGGGATGGTTTGCAGGACATTTTGGAAGTTATGATGCCAAGTCGGCAAAAGGGGTAAGTACGTTAGTAACGAAATACGCACTTCCAGCTCACTTTATCGCTGGTATTTTGACTACTTCCAGAAGTGAATTTTTATCTCAAATTCCATTAATGGTTTCTTTAATTATTGGGATTGTTGGTTTCTATATTGTTATTTTATTGCTTTGCAGATTTGTGTTTAAATATGATTTAACGAACTCATCCGTATTTTCTTTGAACTCTGCACAGCCGACATTCGCATTTATGGGAATTCCTGTACTGGGAAGCTTGTTCGGTGCGCAAGAGGTTGCGATTCCGATCGCGGTTACAGGTATTGTTGTTAATGCGATTCTTGATCCGCTTGCGATTATTGTCGCTACTGTCGGTGTGTCTTCTAAGAAAAACGAAGAGGGCGGCGACAACTTCTGGAAGATGACAGGAAAATCAATCCTGCACGGTCTTTCTGAGCCGCTTGCAGCTGCTCCGTTAATCAGTATGATCTTAGTGCTTTGCGGTGTGACTCTACCTGAGCTGGGTGTTAAAATGCTTGACCAGATTGGAAGCACAACATCTGGTGTGGCTCTCTTTGCTGTCGGTGTTACTGTTGGTATCCGCAGTATCAAACTCAGCGTACCGGCATTTGGTATTGCGCTGCTCAAAGTTGCGGTTCAGCCTGCGTTAATGTTCTTGATTGCTCTTGCAGTCGGACTTCCAGCTGACCAAATGACAAAAGCGATCCTTCTTGTTGCATTCCCTGGTTCTGCCGTAGCAGCCATGATTGCAACTCGTTTCGAAAAACAAGAGGAAGAAACGGCTTCTGCATTTGTAATCAGTGCGATTCTGTCATTGATTTCACTTCCAATTATTATTGCGCTTACTGCGTAAATCAAAAAAGCTCCCTTTACGGGGAGCTTTTTATATTAGGTTTGAAATTTGAACAGTGACAGCAGCGGTTTTTTTCTTGTTTTGTTTTTTTCGGAAGCGGCAGCGGTCTCGGGGATCGGCTGGGCGGTGAATTCTTTCATTTGTGAGGTCAGTGATTGCATGTCTGCAAGGATGTCATCAATTTCCCTGCGGTGCTGAAGCAGCTGATAAGATACACCCTCATCCGCTTTTTGCTTCAGCTGGCGTTCCAGTTCCTCGATCCTTGCCAGCAGTTCGTTTTCGTCCTGCTTTTGCAGTAATAGGGTGTTCAGCTTCTGTTCGAGCTGCTCGATTCTTCGTTCTGTGTCGCCATTTGTATTTTGAATAAGGATGCCTGTGCGCTTTTTAGTGCTTTGAGGCACATGAATATCCTGAATCGCCTTGCCTTCAGAGATTTGTTTCTGTACAGATTTTAGAATCTTCACGTCTTCTGCCGTGAACGAATAGTGTCCGAGCTCATTGCGTTCGGCCGGAAGATTCAGCTGCTTAACCCACCGCTGCACCGTTTTTGCGGAGACGCCGAGTTCACTTGCTACCATATTTGTATTCATGATCCCATACCTCCTTTTTAGCTAGGTATTCGACCATAGAATGCGGTTCCCTTCCTGTTAGACAAAACAAGAAAAGATTCGGCAAAGAAAGTGGGTATCTTCTTTTTTTCTTCAAAAACCGTTATTGTTCATACAGTTCTAAAGGAAGCTGGTCAGGATCAAAAAAGAAGGTGAAACGCTTGCCGGTCAGTGGATCTGTTCTGATGGGCTCTGTTTCGATTCCTTTTTTATGAAGCTCTTGAACCGCTTCATCCAAGCTGCTGACTGTAAAGGCGAGATGGCGCAGGCCTGCCGCTTCAGGCCGGGTTTGGCGTGCGGGCGGATCGGGAAACGAAAACAGCTCAATAGCATACGTGCCGTTAAGTGACAAATCAAGCTTATAGGAGCCCCGCTCTTCTCGATACGTTTCTTGAATGACTTGAAGACCAAGCTTATGTACGTAGAAAGCTTTCGACTTTTCATAATCTGAACATATGATTGCAATATGATGTATGGATTTTAGCATGATGATCCCTCCTCGATTCCCAGTATAGCAGAGGAGGCATTTCCAACTCGGATTGAAATGCTTTTGACTGGGGTTAATCACTATACTATAATGAGAATGTTACGCACAGGAAAACAGAGGTGAAGACCGTGTTAGACCGATTAAAGTCAATCGAAGAACGATACGAAAAATTAAATGAGCTTTTAAGCGATCCAGAAGTAGTCAACGATCCGAAAAAGCTAAGAGAATATTCAAAAGAGCAATCTGATATACAAGAAACAGTTGACGTATATAGACAATACAGAGATGCGTCAGAACAGCTGACTGATGCAAAAGCGATGCTTGAAGAGAAGCTGGACGCTGAAATGCGCGAGATGGTGAAGGAAGAGATTTCTGAACTCCAGAAGGAAACGGAAACACTGTCTGAACGCCTCAAAGTGCTTCTGATCCCGAAAGATCCTAATGATGACAAAAACGTTATTATGGAGATCCGCGGAGCTGCGGGAGGCGAAGAGGCCGCTTTATTCGCGGGCAGCCTGTACAGAATGTATTCCCGTTACGCTGAGCTTCAAGGCTGGAAAACAGAGGTCATGGAAGCGAGTGTAACCGGAACGGGCGGCTACAAAGAGATCATCTTTATGATTACGGGGAGCGGCGCATATTCTAAACTCAAATATGAAAACGGCGCCCATCGCGTACAGCGTGTTCCGGAAACAGAATCAGGCGGCCGTATCCATACATCGACTGCAACAGTAGCGTGTCTTCCTGAGGCGGAAGAGGTAGAGGTAGACATCCACGAGAAGGATATCCGAGTTGATACGTTTGCTTCAAGCGGACCGGGCGGACAAAGCGTGAACACCACAATGTCTGCCGTGCGTCTGACGCACTTGCCGACAGGTGTTGTGGTATCATGCCAGGATGAAAAATCTCAAATCAAGAACAAAGAAAAAGCAATGAAGGTTCTCCGTGCCAGAATCTATGATAAATTTCAGCAGGAAGCCCAGGCTGAATATGATCAAACACGGAAATCAGCCGTAGGATCAGGTGATCGCTCTGAGCGTATCCGCACATACAACTTCCCGCAAAACCGTGTGACGGATCACAGAATCGGCCTGACGATTCAAAAGCTTGATCAGATTCTTGAAGGAAAACTTGACGAAGTGGTTGAAACACTGATCGTTGAAGATCAGGCAAGCAAGCTTCAACAGTCGGAAGGTTAAGATGAAGACGATATTTGAAGCCCTGAAATGGGCTTCTTCTTATTTAACCGAAGCGGGAAGAGAAGAAAACGCTGCCGAGCTTCTTTTGCTTTATGATACCGGAATGGACAGAAGCAAGCTGCTCGCCAGCTTACAGGAACCGATTGGCGAAGACGAACTGTATCGCTTTCAGCGTCACGTTGAGATGCATAAAGAGGGCGTGCCGGTTCAGTACATTATAGGAAAAGAGTTTTTTTACGGGCGGGAATTTATGGTGAATGATGATGTGCTGATTCCGCGGCCGGAAACAGAAGAGGTTGTCTATCATTTGCTTGAAAAATATCGGCGTGTCTTTTCGGAAGACGGCCGGGTTGATGTCGTTGACGTCGGTACAGGGAGCGGTGCGATAGCCGTCACGCTTGCGCTTGAAAACAAAAATTTTTCTGTGTCGGCGGTCGATATTTCAAAAGAGGCGCTGCAAGTCGCCTCTGCTAATGCGGAAAAGCTTGGAGCTGATGTGCGCTTTTATCAGGGCGATCTGCTTGAGCCTTTGATTACAGCAGGAAAAAAAGCGGATATTATCGTCTCGAATCCTCCTTATATTTCAGAAGAAGAAATGGCTGATCTATCAGAGATTGTCCGTTTTCATGAGCCGCTGCACGCTCTCACCGATGGCGGAGACGGGCTCAAATTTTATAAGCGGTTTATGGAAGACATCCCGCTTGTCATGAAGAATAAAGTGTTTGTCGTTTTTGAAATCGGATGGAATCAGGGAGCAGCGGTCAAAGAACTGATCCTCAAGACGTTTAAGGGTGCGGAAGTGGAAGTGCTGAAAGATATTAATGGAAAAGACAGAACCATATGCGCTGTGATTCATAAAAATATATAAGCAGCTTGCTGGCGAGTTGATGAATCAAGCTGTTTTAACACCAGCAAAGGGGATGTGAAAGATGAAAAAGGCCCTGGCAGCAGGAATCTTGCTCATTGCGATTGAAAGTATGATCGGCACCATTGTTCCGCAGGCACTTCCATTTGAGTCGATTTTTGGCATTGCGTCTCTTATTTTGATTGGGCTCGCGATCATCACATCGGGTTTGGCCGTAAGCGGAAGCGATCAGCGGGCAAACTACCATTCAGAAACGAAAGAAGGCCGTACATCCCGCATGAAAATGGCGGCAGCTTTCTTTGTTGCGGGGATACCCTCTATTCTTTGTTATCTGCTGACGATTTTGTTCTAATGAAAAAGGAAGCCTCCTAGGCTTCCTTTTTTTGCAGTAACACAGAATCCCATATCCAATAGACAAGAGCTGTTAATACAGCGAAAAGATAGAAGGCTTTATTTTGAAACAGGGATTGTCCCGAAGGCTGCAGCAAGCCGAAAATAATCGCGTTGGCAACAATAGACGCGGCAAAGTAATACAGCAGATACAAAGGGTTGAACCGCTTCGGCTTTTTATTCATCATGAACTGAAGCGGAAGTGCGAATATCAAATAAGGAAATAGAAAATAAAATGCCATCGTTACGAGAGCGGCAATGATAAATGAATGAATATAAATCATCGAATAAAGAACCGACATCGTGAATGCTGATAACAGCACTGTATAATTATATTTCATCTTAAACCTCCTAAAACACTATCGTACCATAAATAAGATTAACAGCTTGCTAGATTTTTTTCACCCTGCACGTTTACCCCAGGCTCTTCTTGTCCATAATAGGGCTAGAAACAAAGCACGGAGAGGAACGGTGGGGACCGATGAAAAAAACAGTAATCATTTGTATATATATCTTTCTTTTATTATCCGGTGCGCTTGTAGGGCTGGCAACAGAAGAGACGGCGCAGCAATCAGAAAATCAGCCGGTGGTGATTCCGGACGAGGCGATCCGCCTGAGAATATTGGCAAACAGCGATAGGGATCAGGACCAGCAATTAAAACGGCATATCAGAGACGCGGTCAATAAAGAAATCACGACTTGGGTAGAGGATATTACTTCTATAGAAGAAGCGCGGCGTGTGATTCGCTCAAAGCTGCCCGAAATCAAAGAAATTGCAAAGGAAACAATGGAGAAAGAAGGAGCGAACCAGTCGATTTCCGTTGATTTTGACAAAATCTCATTTCCGACAAAGCTTTACGGCAACATGGTATATCCCGCTGGTGAATATGAAGCGATTCTGATTGCGCTTGGAAACGGCGACGGCGCCAATTGGTGGTGTGTGCTGTTCCCGCCGCTCTGTTTTCTCGATTTTTCTAACGGGGAAGCCGTAAAAGAACAAGAAGATAAAGAAGCTTCAAAAAAGCAGACTGAAAAAGTGCTTGAGGACGTAACCGCTAAAGCGGAAAAAGCCACAAAAGAAGATAAAGAAGAGAAGGAAGACGGCGGCACAGAAGTGAAATTCTTTTTAGTCGAATGGATTTCCGGCCTTTTTTCCTAATCACCTGGTCTAAAAATAGATTTGCCTCATAGATTGGAAGAAAGAATGCAAAAACGGGGTGAACGGATGTTTTATCAACTGCGGGTGGCAAGGGAAAAAGACGGAGACGTGCTCGAGGAATTTTTAAAACAGGCGAAAACCAATCATGAAGGCGTGAAAGAAGGCTTCACCCAGTTTCTGATGCTGGAGGACAGTGAGAAAAACATTGCCGGCTGTCTCGGAATTGAAAAAATAAGCTGTGACCAAGGGCTGCTGCGATCACTTGTGATATCGGACAAGCTTCACCAAGGCCATATTGTGACGCTCTTTCAGAGTATGGAGCT
The DNA here is from genome assembly GCF_055486375.1 of Bacillus sp. 11C. Classification (NCBI taxonomy): domain Bacteria; kingdom Bacillati; phylum Bacillota; class Bacilli; order Caryophanales; family Bacillaceae; genus Bacillus; species Bacillus sp. 11C. The sequence goes on along the minus strand of NZ_JBUPVZ010000001.1, from coordinate 138,293 downwards.
GCTGTGTGAAAAGCATCAGATCAAAACAGTATATTTAATTGCGAATCAGCATTCTTCTGCCGATTTCCTGACGGCTATGGGGTTTGAACCAGCTGAAAGTGTACCTGAAGAGCTGTTTTCTTCCGGCCATTTCCGTGAATCCCGGCAAACAGAAGGGGCTGTCTTGATGAAAAAAGCGTCTGGATAAGTGTGATTTATACACATACTTATCCACTTCTTCATTAGCGTTGTCCACAATTTGTGGATAACGCTTGTTTTATTACAGGACATCTTTTATACTTTCAAAAGAATTACACGCGTAAAACAATCGTTTTATTGTTGTGAATAAGGAGTTTGGTCAGATAATGAAAACGAAAAGATGGTTTGTGGACGCAACTGACCAGTTATCCACAAATGATCCACAAATTGCACAAGCAGCCGCTTTGCTCCGGGAAAATGAGGTCGTTGCGTTCCCGACAGAAACGGTATACGGCCTCGGCGCAAATGCGAAAGACACAGATGCTGTCAAAAAAATATATGAAGCAAAAGGGCGTCCGAGTGATAATCCCCTGATTGTCCACATTGCGGACATCAGCCAGCTAGACGATTTAACAGGACCGGCGCCAGAAAAGGCGAAAACATTGATGAACCGGTTTTGGCCGGGAGCACTTACGCTCATCCTGCCTTGCAAATCTGGTGCGCTCTCACCTCGTGTAACGGCAGGGCTTGAAACGGTTGCCATTAGGATGCCGGATCATCCGCTTGCCCTTGCATTGATTCGCGCGTCGGGGTTGCCGATTGCGGCACCGAGCGCCAATCTATCAGGCAAGCCAAGTCCGACAAAGGCGGAACATGTGGCTCACGACTTGGATGGCCGCATAGCTGGAATGATGGACGGAGGCCCTACCGGGATTGGGGTCGAATCGACCGTCCTTTCATGTGAGGGAGACATCCCCGTTCTCCTGCGCCCGGGCGGCATTACGAAAGAACAAATTGAAGCGGAGATTGGACCGATCCTTGTGGATAAAGGGCTCAGTGATCAAAATGAGAAGCCGATTTCTCCAGGGATGAAATATACACATTATGCGCCGACAGCGCCGCTTGCCATTTGCGAAGGCAGCCCTGAGCGCATTCAGCACCTCATTCAAGAATATCAACAGGACGGAAGACGGGTCGGTGTCCTGACGACAGAAGAAAATGCGGACGTGTATTCCGCTGATTACGTGAAGAGCTGCGGCAGACGGGCTCAGCTTGAGACTGTTGCGGCAGGGCTATATGATGCTTTACGCAGCTTTGATGAGAAGAAGGTGGATTTTATTATCGCGGAATCCTTTCCGGACACGGGCGTCGGACTCGCCATTATGAACAGGCTGATGAAAGCCGCTGGAGGAAGAGTGATTCGCTGAACGCAGTCAGATGTTCTAACCCTTTTTGGACACGCATAGGCTAAAAAAGCGGGGCGTGTCCAAGGGGGTTATTCATGTATGTCGGATTTGTTTATAGGCGAACTGATTACATTAAGCATCATGGCGTTTGCTTTAGGGATGGATGCTTTTTCTGTCGGTCTCGGAATGGGCATGATCAAACTCACAAAAAAGCAGATATTCTATATTGGTTTCATCATCGGCCTCTTTCACGTCATCATGCCTCTCGGAGGGATGGCGGCCGGTAACATGCTGTCGGGGCTCCTCGGCGTGTTAGCGGTTTATATCGGGGGTTCGCTGCTTTTTGTTCTTGGTGTTCAAATGCTTATGTCTTCTTTTAAACAGTCAGAAGAACGACTCATGTCGCCGGCAGGACCGGGCTTATTGCTGTTTGCCGTCGGCGTCAGCCTTGACAGCTTCTCCGTCGGCTTGAGCTTGGGGATATACGGCTCGCATCCGCTCCTCACAATTACCCTGTTCGGGCTGTTCAGCATGATGTTGACATGGCTGGGCCTGCTGATCGGAAAACAAGTACAGTCGTGGCTTGGCACATACAGTGAAGCGCTCGGGGGCATCATATTAATCGCATTCGGCCTAAAGCTGCTTTTGCCAATTTAATAAACCAATAAAAGAAACGAAGTCGCCGTTTCTTTTTTCTTCATATATAATAGAGAAAATAAGGGGTGACTGACATGAACATTATTTTTGTCTGTACTGGAAATACGTGCCGCAGCCCCATGGCTGAGGCGCTTTTTAAATCAATTGCAGAAACGGAAGGGCTGAATGTCAGTGTCCGCTCGGCAGGTGTGTTTGCTTCGCCTAATGGGAGAGCGACGCCTCATGCTGTCGAAGCGCTGTTTGAAAAACATATTGCCCTTAATCATTTGTCTTCTCCATTGACTGAAGAACATATGGTATCGGCTGATTTGGTTCTGGCTATGACCCAGCAGCACAAACAGATCATTGCCAGCCAATTCGGACGTTATCGTGATAAAGTGTTTACGCTAAAAGAATATGTCACAGACAGCCGCGGGGATGTCATCGATCCGTTCGGCGGCACAATTGATATCTATAAACAAACGAGAGATGAGCTTGAAGAGCTTCTTCAGCAGCTGGCAAAACAACTGAAAAAAGACGGCAGGTAAGTTGTCAGAAAATCTGCAAACAGGTCATTTGCAAATCCTTCGTGAAGGAGTAGAATATAGTGAAAAGCACATCATATGGTGTGAATCTAAGAGCGGACAGGCTGCACGGTCAACAAAGCGGGCGGGCCGCATCACACACGCTGGGAGGAAAAGCTGATGAAAGTAGCCATAGCATCGGATCATGGCGGCGTTCACATTCGAAATGAAATCAAAGAGTTAATGGACGAATTGCAAATTGAATATATTGATATGGGCTGTGACTGCGGAAGCGAATCTGTCGATTATCCGGATTATGCTTTTCCGGTGGCCGAAAAAGTCGTTAGCGGCGAAGTTGACAGAGGCATTTTAATTTGCGGGACAGGCATCGGTATGAGTATTTCCGCTAATAAGGTCAAAGGCATTCGCTGCGCGCTGGCGCACGATACATTCAGCGCACAGGCAACGAGAGAGCATAATGACACAAACATCCTCGCGATGGGTGAACGGGTCATCGGCCCCGGTTTGGCGCGTGAAATCGCGAAAATCTGGCTGACCACTGAGTTTACCGGCGGAAGACATCAAACCCGTATTGGAAAAATCTCAGATTATGAAGAGAAAAACCTGTAGGGGTGCTGTTCAATGAATGAGATCAAGCAAACGTGGAATACGATGTTGTCTGAGTTTCAGGAACAAGCGGGATTGAAACAGGATCAGTTCTTTGTTCTTGGATGCAGCACGAGCGAAGTGGCCGGCAGCCGGATCGGAACATCGGGCAGTGCAGACATCGCGGAAAGCATCTACAGCGGACTTGCCGAGCTTAAGGAAAAAACGGGAATCCATCTCGCGTTTCAATGCTGTGAGCATTTGAACAGAGCGCTTGTCGTCGAGGAAGAAACGGCCCGGCTGTTCAGGCTTCCAACTGTTTCTGCCGTACCCGTTTCAAAAGCGGGCGGGGCGATGGCTGCTTATGCGTTTAAGCAGATGAAGTCTCCTGTTCTTGTCGAAACCATTCAGGCTGATGCCGGAATCGACATCGGCGATACGTTTATCGGCATGCATCTGAAGCCGGTAGCTGTACCTGTGCGTGTGCCTCAAAACAGTCTCGGGGCAGCACATGTGACATTAGCGCGTACGCGGCCGAAACTGATCGGCGGAGTGCGGGCGATTTATGAATGTGAATGAAAGGACTGCGTGGCCAGTCTTTTCTTTTATTTTTAAGGCAGTAAAATAAATCCCGAACTTTAACTTAAATTTAAGTTATCAATATTCGTTTTTACCAATAAAAATTTTGATTTTTTAAAAATAATCTTTTACATCGGCCTAAAAAACCATGTACAATAGTGATGGTAAAAACAAAGAACAGGATACGGATAGGAGAGGATCTCGCTGATGAAACATTTACCTGCGCAAGATGAACAAGTGTTTAACGCCATTAAAAATGAGCGTGAACGCCAACAGACTAAGATCGAATTGATTGCTTCTGAGAACTTTGTAAGTGAAGCGGTTATGGAAGCACAAGGATCTGTTTTGACAAATAAATACGCTGAAGGATATCCGGGCAAACGCTACTACGGCGGATGTGAGCACGTCGATGTCGTTGAAGATATCGCTCGTGACCGCGCGAAGGAGATCTTTGGAGCGGAGCATGTAAACGTTCAGCCGCATTCAGGCGCACAAGCAAACATGGCAGTGTACTTCACGATTTTGGAGCAAGGCGATACTGTACTTGGGATGAACCTCTCCCACGGCGGCCATTTAACACACGGAAGTCCAGTCAACTTCAGCGGTGTTCAATATAACTTTGTTGAGTACGGCGTAGATAAAGAAACTCAATATATTGATTACGATGACGTGCGTGAAAAAGCCCTTGCCCATAAACCGAAGCTTATCGTAGCAGGAGCAAGTGCGTATCCTCGTACAATCGACTTTAAGAAATTCCGTGAAATTGCTGATGAAGTCGGCGCTTACTTCATGGTGGATATGGCGCATATCGCAGGACTTGTTGCGGCAGGCCTTCATCCAAACCCGGTTCCTTACGCTGATTTCGTGACAACAACAACACATAAAACACTTCGCGGACCTCGCGGCGGTATGATCCTTTGCCGTGAAGAGTTCGGCAAGAAAATTGATAAATCGATCTTCCCTGGAATTCAAGGCGGCCCGCTGATGCACGTTATTGCCGCAAAAGCTGTTTCATTCGGCGAAGTATTGCAGGACGATTTCAAAACATATGCGCAAAACGTCATTTCAAATGCAAAACGTCTGGCTGAAGCGTTAACGAAAGAGGGCATCCAGCTCGTTTCAGGCGGAACTGACAACCACCTGATCCTTGTTGACCTTCGTTCTCTCGGACTGACAGGTAAGGTTGCGGAGCACGTGCTTGATGAAATCGGTATTACGTCTAACAAAAACGCGATTCCATACGATCCAGAAAAACCTTTCGTGACAAGCGGTATCCGTCTTGGTACAGCTGCTGTGACAAGCCGCGGTTTTGACGGAGATGCATTGGATGAAGTCGGTTCCATCATTGCGCTTGCATTGAAGAACCACGAAGATGAAGGGAAACTTGAAGAAGCAAGACAGCGTATAGCTGCTCTGACTGATCAATTTCCTTTATATAAAGAATTAGATTACTAAGATCCTAAAAACCCGCTCGGCTTTGGCCGGCGGGTTTTTTGACGATGTTCTTGAAACTCAATGTCTTTTTTTGTAGAATCAATAGAAGTGTGTAATTGTTGATGGGACAATAAAAAAGGAGCTGAAACACAGTATGGGAAAGGTTTATGTATTTGATCATCCTTTAATTCAGCATAAGCTGACATATATACGGAATGAAAATACAGGTACGAAAGATTTTAGAGAGCTTGTAGACGAAGTAGCCACTCTTATGGCGTTTGAAATTACCCGCGATCTTCCTTTAGAAGAAGTGGATATCAATACACCGGTTCAGGCTGCGAAATCGAAAGTCATCGCAGGAAAAAAACTTGGAGTGGTTCCTATCCTCAGAGCGGGATTGGGAATGGTTGACGGCATTTTAAAGCTGATTCCTGCAGCAAAAGTGGGACATGTCGGCCTGTACCGTGATCCTGAAACCTTAAAACCCGTGGAATACTATGTCAAGCTTCCTTCTGACGTGGAAGAGCGTGAATTCATCGTGGTTGACCCGATGCTGGCTACAGGCGGTTCTGCTGTAGAAGCGATTCACAGCCTCAAAAAACGCGGTGCGAAAAATATCCGTTTCATGTGCCTTGTAGCGGCGCCGGAGGGTGTGGAAGAATTGCAGAAGCATCATTCGGACGTGGATATTTACATCGCGGCTCTTGATGAAAAATTAAATGAAAAAGGTTATATTGTTCCCGGTCTCGGAGACGCGGGAGACCGTATGTTTGGAACAAAATAAAAGGAAAACTCCCGAAAGGGGTTTTCTTTTTTTATCCAGTTATTTGATATTCGGTCAATTCGTATACAATTATAGGTGAAAATGTGAACATTCTGTGGAGGCTCACGGTATAAAAAGTTTTTTAACTTTAAACAGATTGACACTTGTTAGGGGCTATTGTATGCTAAACGAGGGTATTATGAGAAGGTTTTCATAGCTTTCATTATAGTCCTCATCCTCAATATAAATCCTCTCAGTAAACCCGTATTATGAGGATTTATTTAAGCGAATGAAACAGCATCCTTGCAAGGCTTGCGGATGAATGATTTTTTCGAACAGGCCCGTTTTGTCGGTCAAAAAAGGTCTTCTACTAGGGTTAACCGCTGATTTTGCCGTATCTAAGAAATACATTATTTTTTCATCAGGAGACAGATAGTTGATGGACGATCCCAAGCTTACATTTAGCAGACAACGAAAATATCTATTATGCATTTTGGCAGTGTATGTACTGGGTTATGGTTTAACAGCGTATAAAACCGTTTTTTTAGGCCTTATTCTGGGAACTGTTTTCAGTTTGTTTAATTTGTTACTGCTCATCAGAAGAATGAACGCTTTTGACAGAGCTGTTGAGAAAGGAAAGTCCATACGATCTTTGGGGAGCGCAGCGCGGTGGTGCAATGCGATTCTTGCTGTGGCTGTCGCCTATAAATATCCCGAGCATTTTCATATGGCAAGTACAATTATTGGATTAATGACAATATATCCTGTCATTATGATAGATTCTATTATCCAGCTTAAACGTTCATCAATGGAAGAGAGGTGAAAACCCTTTGAATCATGAATACAGAACTATTGAATTTCTAGGTCTTACTTTTAATCTGACAAACATTCTGATGATTACTGTGGCGAGTGTGATTGTTTTATTGATTGCGATATTAACGACAAGAACGCTTTCGATCCGTCCCGGAAAAGCCCAGAATTTTATGGAATGGGTTGTGGATTTCGTCCGCAATATTATCGGCAGTACAATGGATTTGAAAACAGGGGCTAACTTCTTGGCACTTGGTGTCACATTGCTGATGTACATATTTGTGTCGAATATGCTGGGGCTGCCGTTCTCTATTACAATCGGACATGAGCTCTGGTGGAAATCTCCGACAGCCGACCCTGCCATTACATTAACGCTAGCCGTGATGGTTGTCGCTTTAACCCACTACTATGGTGTGAAGATGAAAGGGCTCAAGGAATATTCCAAAGAATATTTAAGACCTGTTCCATTCATGCTCCCGATGAAAATTATCGAAGAGTTTGCGAATACGCTGACTCTCGGATTGCGGCTTTATGGTAACATCTTCGCCGGTGAGATTCTTCTCGGCCTGCTTGCGGGTTTAGCGACAAGCCATTATTCGCAAAGCGTGGCTCTCGGTCTTGTCGGTACAATCGGCGCTATTCTGCCGATGCTGGCATGGCAAGCATTCAGTTTATTTATAGGTGCCATCCAAGCTTTTATCTTTACAATGCTCACGATGGTGTACATGTCTCATAAAATCAGTCATGATCATTAAAACATTATATCCAAACGGATAACATTTAAAAGGAGGAACTTTTTCATGAATTTAATAGCAGCTGCAATTGCAATTGGTTTAGGCGCACTTGGTGCAGGTATTGGTAACGGTTTGATTGTTTCACGTACGGTAGAGGGGATTGCCCGTCAGCCGGAAGCAGGTAAAGAACTTAGAACTCTTATGTTTATGGGTATCGCATTAGTTGAAGCCCTTCCAATTATCGCTGTCGTTATCGCATTCTTAGCGTTCTTTGGCTAAGCATAAAAGCCTTATATGAACTAAAAATGGCGAAGATCATTCCAAGAGAACCTTCGCCATTGCTTTATGTCTGATAAGCATCCCGCCTTGCCGGCTGAAAAGAGACAAGTGCGGCTGCTGGATCAGCAAAGAAAACCTGCAGAAGGGAGTTGCCGTAGTAGATGTCTCAATTACCACTTGAACTAGGATTGTCGTTTAACGGCGGAGATATTCTGTTCCAACTGTTAGCTATGTTAATCTTATTAGCGCTTCTGAAGAAATACGCTTTAGGGCCGCTATTAAACATAATGAAACAGCGTGAAGACCATATCGCTGGAGAAATTACGTCTGCTGAAGAAAAAAATAAAGAAGCGCAGCAGCTGATTGAAGAGCAGCGCGTTCTTTTAAAAGAAGCAAGACAGGAATCCCAAACTCTTATCGAAAACGCAAAGAAACTGGGAGATAAGCAAAAAGAAGAGATTATTCAGGCTGCACGTGCAGAATCTGAACGTCTGAAAGAAGCAGCAAGAACTGAAATCGTGAAGGAGAAAGAACAGGCGGTTTCTGCTCTCCGTGAGCAAGTAGCGTCTCTATCTGTCATGATTGCGTCGAAAGTAATCGAAAAAGAACTGGATGAACAGGCTCAAGAGAAATTGATTCAGGACTATCTTAAAGAGGTAGGAGAAAGCCGATGAGTGGATCAGCTGTCTCTAAACGATATGCGTCAGCTCTTTTTGATATTGCCAATGAGTCCGCTCAGCTGAATCAAGTAGAAGAAGAGCTAATCGTTGTAAAAGAAGTATTTCAAAATGAAAAAGCGCTTAATGATGTGTTAAACCATCCGAAGGTGCCGGCTGCGAAGAAAAAAGAGTTGATTCAAAATGTATTTGGCTCTTTGTCACAGACCGTGCTCAATACGATTTTTCTTTTGATTGACCGCCATCGGGCAGCGATTGTGCCTGATCTCACAGATGAGTTTATCAAACTCGCAAATGAGGCCCGTCAAACAGAAGACGCAATCGTATATTCAGTGAAACCGCTGACGGATACGGAAATTTCATCATTATCACAAGTGTTTGCACAAAAAGCCGGAGTCGCTTCACTGAGAATCAAAAATGAAGTGCAGACGGATTTAATAGGCGGCATTAAAGTCCGCATTGGAAACCGGATTTTTGACGGCAGCGTAAGCGGAAAGCTTCAGCGCATTGAACGTCAACTAGCCGGGGAAAATCGATAGAAGGGGTGAAACCTAAGTGAGCATCAAAGCTGAAGAGATTAGCACGCTGATAAAACAGCAAATACAAAATTATCAATCTGATATTGAAGTTCAAGACGTAGGTACAGTCATCCAAGTCGGTGACGGTATTGCGCGTGTGCACGGTCTTGACAACTGTATGGCCGGTGAACTTGTCGAATTTTCAAACGGCGTTCTGGGTATGGCCCAAAACCTTGAGGAATCAAACGTAGGTATCGTTATCTTAGGGCCTTTCAGTGAGATCCGTGAGGGAGACGAAGTAAAAAGAACAGGCCGCATCATGGAGGTTCCTGTCGGTGAAGAACTTATCGGCCGTATTGTGAACCCATTAGGTCAGCCGGTAGACGGACTTGGCCCGATCCTGACAAGCAAAACACGTCCGATCGAAAGCAATGCACCAGGCGTTATGGACCGTAAATCCGTTCATGAACCGCTTCAAACAGGTATTAAAGCGATCGACGCACTGATCCCAATCGGCCGCGGCCAGCGTGAGCTGATCATCGGTGACCGTCAAACAGGTAAAACTTCTGTTGCGATCGACTCGATCCTGAACCAAAAAGACCAAGACATGATCTGCGTATACGTTGCGATCGGTCAAAAAGAATCAACAGTCCGCGGCGTAGTAGAAACATTGCGTAAGCACGGCGCGCTTGATTATACAATCGTTGTAACGGCGTCTGCGTCACAGCCGGCACCGCTTCTGTACCTGGCTCCGTATGCGGGGGTTACAATGGCAGAAGAATTTATGTACAACGGCAAGCACGTTCTTGTTGTATACGATGATCTTTCTAAACAAGCGGCTGCTTACCGTGAGCTGTCCTTGCTTCTTCGCCGTCCGCCGGGCCGTGAAGCGTTCCCTGGGGATGTATTCTATCTTCATTCCCGCCTGCTTGAGCGTGCAGCAAAGCTTAGCGACGCGAAAGGCGCAGGATCAATTACAGCTCTGCCGTTCGTAGAAACACAAGCCGGAGATATCTCTGCTTATATTCCGACGAACGTTATCTCTATCACCGACGGACAAATCTTCCTGCAATCTGATTTGTTCTTCTCAGGCGTACGTCCAGCGATCAACGCCGGATTGTCTGTATCCCGTGTCGGCGGTTCAGCGCAAATCAAAGCGATGAAAAAAGTATCAGGAACGTTGCGTCTTGATCTTGCGTCATACCGTGAACTGGAAGCATTCGCTCAATTCGGATCTGACCTCGACCAAGCGACTCAGGCGAAACTGAACCGCGGTGCGCGTACAGTTGAAGTGCTGAAGCAGGACCTGAACAAGCCGCTTCCGGTTGAAAAGCAAGTAGCCATTCTTTATGCGCTGACAAAAGGACATCTTGATGATATTCCTGTAGCGGACATCAGACGTTTTGAAGAAGAGTACTACATGTACCTTGACCAAAACCATAAAGAACTGCTTGATGGAATTGCGAAAACAGGAAACCTTCCTGCTGATGAAGACTTCAAAGCTGCAATCGAAGGCTTCAAACGCACATTTGCACCAAGCAACTAACTCGAATGCTGATGAGAGAAAAAGGTTCTCTTTTTCTCTCTTTTTACGCAGATGAAGAGAAAAGGTGGTGAAATCTTTGGCCTCATTACGCGATATTAAGTCAAGGATCACGTCAACGAAAAAAACAAGCCAGATTACAAAAGCCATGCAGATGGTATCTGCGGCTAAGCTGAATCGTGCTGAAAACAATGCAAAATCATTTGTGCCATATATGGATAAGATCCAAGAGGTTGTGTCAAACGTCGGAAGAGTTTCCGGCAACGTGAAGCATCCGATGCTTGTCAGCAGAGAAGTGAAAAAGACAGCATACCTAGTCATTACGTCTGACCGCGGTCTTGCCGGCGCTTTTAACAGTTCGGTTTTACGAAGTGCTTATCAGGCCATGCAAGAACGTCATCAGTCTAAGGATGAGTACGCGGTGATCGTCATCGGAAGAGTGGGCCGTGATTTCTTTAAGAAACGTGAAATTCCGATCATTTCCGAGTTAACAGGGCTTGGAGATGAAGTAACGTTTACACAAATTAAGGATCTTGCCCGACAAACGATCCAAATGTTTACAGATGGTGCGTATGATGAATTGCACCTTGTTTATAACCATTTTGTCAGCGCCATTTCTCAAGAAGTAACGGAGAAAAAACTTCTGCCGTTATCTGATTTGGGCAGCGGCGGCGGTAAAAGAACGGCGTCTTATGAATTTGAACCGTCTGAAGAGGAGGTTCTGGAGGTTTTGCTTCCTCAATACGCGGAAAGCTTAATTTTCGGTGCACTTCTTGACAGTAAAGCAAGTGAGCACGCTGCAAGAATGACGGCGATGAAAAACGCGACAGACAACGCGAAGGAACTTATCGATTCACTTTCGCTTTCTTACAACCGCGCTCGCCAAGCAGCCATCACACAAGAAATTACGGAAATTGTCGGCGGAGCAGCCGCTTTAGAATAGAAAGATTTTGTCAGGAGGGATAGCGATGAAGAAAGGACGCGTTAGCCAGGTATTAGGGCCGGTCGTCGACGTGCGTTTTGAAGACGGTCATTTGCCTGAAATTTATAATGCGATTAAAGTTTCACAGCCAGCAAGTGAAAACGAAGTAGGTATTGATTTAACGCTTGAGGTCGCTCTTCATTTAGGCGATGATACAGTCCGTACAATCGCAATGGCATCTACGGACGGTGTTCAGCGCGGAATGGAAGCTATTGATACAGGAGCGCCAATCTCAGTACCAGTTGGTGATGTAACACTCGGCCGTGTATTTAACGTACTCGGAGAAAATATTGATTTGAATGAGCCGCTTTCCGCGGATGCGAAAAAGGATCCGATTCACAGACAGGCGCCTTCGTTTGATCAGCTTTCAACAGAAGTTGAAATTCTTGAAACAGGTATTAAAGTTGTTGACTTGCTTGCTCCATACATCAAGGGCGGTAAGATCGGTTTGTTCGGCGGTGCCGGTGTAGGTAAAACCGTATTAATCCAGGAATTAATCAACAACATCGCGCAAGAGCACGGCGGTATCTCTGTATTCGCCGGTGTAGGGGAGCGTACTCGTGAAGGGAACGACCTGTTCTACGAAATGAGCGACTCTGGCGTAATCAACAAAACAGCCATGGTATTCGGACAAATGAACGAGCCGCCGGGCGCCCGTATGCGTGTTGCTTTGACAGGCCTTACAATGGCTGAGCACTTCCGTGATGAACAAGGACAGGACGTACTGTTCTTCATCGATAACATTTTCCGTTTCACACAAGCGGGTTCCGAGGTTTCAGCCCTTCTTGGCCGTATGCCTTCAGCGGTTGGTTATCAGCCGACGCTTGCGACTGAAATGGGTCAGCTTCAAGAGCGTATCACGTCTACAAACGTTGGATCAGTTACATCTATCCAGGCGATCTACGTGCCTGCCGATGACTACACTGACCCGGCGCCGGCAACAACGTTCGCTCACTTGGATGCGACAACAAACCTTGAGCGTAAGCTAACAGAAATGGGTATTTACCCCGCGGTTGATCCGTTGGCTTCTACATCACGCGCCCTTGCTCCTGAAATTGTCGGAGAAGAGCATTATGCAGTTGCCCGTGAAGTACAATCAACGCTTCAGCGTTACAAAGAGCTTCAAGATATCATTGCGATTCTCGGTATGGATGAATTGAGTGATGAAGACAAGCTTGTCGTTCAACGCGCACGCCGCATTCAGTTCTTCCTTTCTCAAAACTTCCACGTGGCTGAACAGTTCACTGGACAAAAAGGTTCTTACGTGCCTGTAAAAGAAACGGTTCAAGGTTTCAAAGAAATCTTAGCCGGCAAATACGACCATCTTCCTGAAGATGCGTTCCGTCTTGTAGGCCGTATCGAAGAAGTTGTTGAGAAAGCAAAAGAAATGGGTGTAGAAGTTTAATCTGGTCCTAGGAGGGTAAAAGCATGAAGACCGTTAAAGTCAATATCGTTACTCCCGACGGCCCAGTATACGATGCGGATATTGAAATGGTGAGTGTGAGAGCCGAAAGCGGCGATCTCGGTATTTTGCCAGGTCATATTCCAACCGTGGCTCCTCTTAAAATTGGCGCTGTCCGTCTGAAAAAAGACGGACAGACTGAATTGGTTGCCGTCAGCGGCGGGTTTGTAGAAGTCCGTCCTGATCATGTGACCATCCTTGCCCAAACTGCGGAGACAGCGGAAGGCATCGATAAAGAGCGCGCTGAAGCTGCACGCCAGCGGGCGCAGGAGCGTTTGAATTCTCAATCAGGTGATACTGACATTCGTCGGGCTGAGTTTGCGTTACAGCGGGCTTTGAACAGATTGGATGTAGCAGGGAAATAGAAAAAATCCTTCTCTTTATGAGAAGGATTTTTTTATGACCGCATAAGAGAATCAAACAGCGACAGCAGCGGCTGACTCTCTTTTTGCCGCAAGTATAAACGATCACAGCAATTCACGGTATGCCATGATTTACGATGTCTTCTGAAACCCATTGTATAAGCGCCGTCTGTGTATGGGTAAGGCTTTACGATCCATTCCGCATCTTCATGATGGGCAATCACGCAATCTATAAGATACACACTGATCATTTTCTCGAATTCTTCAATAGGAAGATTCCAATCAGCAAGCAAAAGCTCTTGTATACTTTGAAAATAAAGGTTTTCAAGCTCTTCAAGGCTTTCTCTCGTATAGGTAAGAGAAATGTTATAAAACTGACACAATTCATTCAGTTCTTCAATCTGTGACTGTCTATAATCATAATAGAATGCAATTGCTTCCCATTCCTGTTCAAAAATTGGCAGATCCTCACCGTATTGCTTTTCAGGCTGAAAAAAAGAATGATTCACGTTTGCCAGCTCCTTTCCAACAAAGTATACCATGTAAGAGAATCGTACTTTAAGCGGGGATTAACCCTAGATTTGGCTGATTATTCCGTTCTGTATAAAAGGTATCATCTTTATCTGTGCTTCTTATATAATAAGAAAGGGTAAAACGCGGAGAAAGGATGAAAGGAGTGGAATAGATGAGTGTATTAGGACAGCAGGCTGCAATCGGCATTGTCGTTCACTTGATTTTTATAGCGGTGACTTGGTGGGCACTGCAAGCCGTCAATATCGATCCGTTAATCAAAAAAGGCAAAGTTGTGCAGGCTAGACTCCTGATGATTTTGCTGACAATCGCTATTGGAACGGCCGTTGCAAATTTCTTTTTAGATTACCTCAATTATTCACAGCAGCTTCCCTATCTATTTTAATAGGTTTTGAACATCATAATCACGGGAATGGTTGGGGAAGGGGTATAAGCGAATAGCTCGAGTTTTGACGAAGATTTTTACGTATGGCGCCTCTCGCCTCCGGTAAAACTGGGGATAAGGGGGAGAGATGAACATGTACAAAAAACAAGTAAGCCGCGCCATTATCATTTCCGTGATGTTAAGCTTCGTCATAGCTTTTTTTCATACCATTCATGCGAGTGAGTTAACGCCGTTAGCGCAAATCGCTGAGGGGATGAAACGCCAAGATGTGTCAATAGATAAATGGACATTGCATGCCAAACAAAACATATCGCTGACCGAAAAAGAATTTTATCAAAAAGTGCAACGTTTAAAAACAAAATATCGTCAATATGATTGGACACTTGCACAGGAAGATAAGGTCGTAAAGGCAATGGGCACATATACTGACAAAAAAAATCGCACTTCTTTTAGGCTGCAGCTTGTCACAACCCTCAAAAAACACAACCCAACTTCGTATTTATTATATGAGCAAATGAGTCTTGAGACACCGAATAGCTGGAATGATACATATGAACAGTTTGAACGTGAGTCACTCGGGATATTCCAAGAAAAAGTAGTTATTTTTACTTGTCTAAATGGTCATTTAGATGATAATATGAATATTGTTTTGCAAAAAAAAGCAAATCAGTTATTAAATGAATTTCAAGCAAGAACTGTAGAACATGTAGTTGAGCCAAATTTCGTTTCTATTTCTGCGTTTACAGATGAGTGGAAAGAGTCCATCATGACCTCGAAACATAAAATGAATTTGCAAATTGCACTTAGAAGTGCAGGAATGGGCGGAAAACATACCGTTACGGTTGGCACACCAATCGTTACGACTGAATATTAATATAGAGAATTTAGGGACGCGGAGGGGAATACCTTGGAAAAAATCATCGTCCGCGGCGGTCAAAAGTTAAACGGCACAGTCAAAGTTGAAGGCGCTAAAAATGCCGTTTTACCTGTTATCGCTGCATCTTTATTAGCAAGTGAAGAAAAAAGCGTAATTTGTGATGTACCTACGCTCTCCGATGTATATACAATTAACGAAGTGTTGCGTCATTTAGGAGCAGATGTGCATTTTGAAAATAATGAAGTGACTGTAAATGCTTCATACGCTTTGCAAACTGAAGCACCTTTTGAATATGTTCGTAAAATGCGTGCGTCCGTGCTTGTTATGGGGCCGCTTCTTGCGCGTACAGGTCATGCAAGAGTTGCGCTTCCGGGCGGATGCGCAATTGGTTCCAGACCGATCGATCAGCATTTAAAAGGTTTTGAAGCAATGGGCGCAGAAATCAAAGTCGGCAATGGATTCATCGAAGCTGAAGTAAACGGCCGTCTGCAAGGCGCAAAAATCTATCTGGACTTCCCAAGTGTAGGAGCTACTGAGAATCTGATTATGGCAGCCGCTCTGGCTGAAGGAACAACAACGCTGGAGAACGTGGCGAAAGAACCCGAAATCGTTGATTTAGCAAACTATATCAACGGCATGGGCGGAAAAATCCGCGGAGCTGGCACCGGCACCATCAAAATTGAAGGTGTCGAAAAGCTTTACGGCGTAAAACACCATATTATTCCTGACCGCATTGAAGCGGGCACATTTATGGTTGCTGCTGCAATCACTGAAGGAAACGTATTAGTTAAAGGAGCGGTTCCTGAACACCTCACCTCTTTAATTGCAAAAATGGAAGAGATGGGTGTAACGATTAAGGATGAAGGTGAAGGCCTGCGTGTCATCGGCCCGAAAGAACTCAAACCGATTGACATTAAAACGATGCCTCATCCGGGCTTCCCGACTGATATGCAGTCACAAATGATGGCGCTTCTGCTTCGTGCAAGCGGCACAAGCATGATTACAGAAACTGTTTTTGAAAACCGTTTTATGCATGCGGAAGAATTCCGCCGTATGAATGGTGATATCAAGATTGAAGGACGTTCTGTCATCATTAACGGTCCTGTACAGCTTCAGGGAGCTGAAGTTGCAGCGACTGACTTGCGTGCAGGTGCAGCGCTGATTCTTGCGGGGTTAGTGGCTGAAGGTCATACGCGTGTTACTGAACTGAAGCACTTAGACCGCGGTTACGTCGATTTCCATAAGAAGCTTGAGGGTATTGGCGCAGACATCGAACGTGTAAATGATGAGTCTGCTTCTGAGCAAGAGAACAAAGAAGTCGTTTCTGACTTAAACGCATAAACTTACCTAAAAACCAGTATGTCACTTTGGCATACTGGTTTTTATTTTTCGTGTATTATCATCATTATGCGCAAAATAGCAAAAAAGAATACGTAAATGACAAATAAAGTTTCTGTCCAAAACGAGAGTCATATTAGCTTGTCCCTGCCCATAGACTAGACTAGAGTCGAATTCCGAGCAGGAGGCAGCTGAATATGAAACAATTCGTAATCACACTATCCATACTATGTGCATTGATTCTCTTGGTTCCCACACTCTTGGTCATACCATTCCAGCATAACAAAGAGGCGGGGGCCAGTGTAGAATCAGGAAAGACAGCAGTCAGCATGAAATCGGCATCAAAAGGAGCGGAAACGTTGAAAGCATCGCCTGTTTCTATTCCCGTCTATCGAACCGCAAATCAATCCGTAGAAAACATTCCGCTTGAAGAGTATGTGATTGGAGTCGTCGCCTCCGAAATGCCGGCAACCTTTGAATCTGAAGCGCTGAAAGCTCAGGCTCTCGCCGCCAGAACGTTTATTGTCAGACTGATGGTCTCAAATTCAGCGGTAGAGGCTCCTAAAGGTTCACTGGTGGATGATACACAGATGTTTCAGGTGTATAAAAGCAAAACGGAGCTGAAAAAACAGTGGGGCGCGAGCTATGAGGGAAAGCTGAAGAAAATCACAGATGCGGTTGCCAGCACGCAAGGCAAAATCCTAACGTACAACAACCAGCCGATTGAAGCCTCCTTTTTCTCCACAAGCAACGGCTACACAGAAAATGCTGAAGCCTATTGGACAAGTGCCATACCATATTTAAAAAGCGTCAAAAGCGCTTGGGATAAAAAGTCTCCTAAATATAAGGCAACGAAAACCTTTACAGCCTCAGAATTTGAGCAAAAGCTTGGCGTCAAGCTGGATGGGTCTGGCACAGTCGGACAGATTACCGGAGAAACACCGGGCCGCCAGGTCGCAACAGCCGTTATTAACGGCAAGACGCTGAAAGGAAGAGACATACGCGAAAAACTGGGCCTCAATTCAGCCGATTTTGAATGGAAGCGAAGCGGAGACTCGATTACAGTCACGACGAGAGGATTTGGCCACGGTGTCGGGATGAGCCAATATGGCGCGAATTTTATGGCGAAAGAAGGAAAAACGGTTGATGACATTGTGAAGTACTATTATCAAGGTACACAAATTTCTGAAGCAGATTCGTTTTTGAATAAATATATGGCGAAGAAGTAGAAAAAGACGCTCATTGAGCGTCTTTTTCTGTTCTTAAATATCTTTTATCTAAGAGCGGTTGAAATGGTTGAGAGAAGCTCCTGACAGCCTTTAGGGCGACAAGGGAATCAGTTCCTTTTTCCTGATTGCTCACTTTGAGATTGTGGTAAAGTAATCCACATATATCGACAGACTTCGACAGACTCATATAACGAAAGCCGAAAGGCCGACAATCTTCTTTTTTCTTAATAGTGTTAGGCGGAAATCACTAATAAAAACAAAGGTTTCTATGCAAAAGTAAACAACAGCAATGGGGAAGCCCGCCCTATTTATTTCTCTGTTTTTGTCGATTACGATTAATGATGTTCAGCGTTGAACATCTGCACGCAGAAACAAACTTGTAAAGGGGTACGAGCATGAAGAAAAGATTTTCACTGATCATGATGACAGGCTTGTTATTTGGATTAACCTCACCTGCTTTTGCAGCTGAAAAGAAAGAAGCGGAGGCTGAAGCTCCGGCAAACGTGGCAGTTTTGCTTGATGCCAGCGGAAGTATGGCGAAAAGAATAGACGGTGTATCTAAATTTAATTCAGCTAAAAAAGAAATTTCAAAGTTTGCAAGCTCACTGCCGGAAGGCACTCAGGTGAAAATGAGCGTGTTTGGTTCAGAAGGAAACAATAAAAACTCCGGAAAGGTTCAGTCATGTGAATCTATCCGCAACGTATACGGCTTCCAAAGCTTTAACGAACAAAGCTTCCTCAATTCTCTTAATGCAATCGGGCCGACTGGCTGGACGCCAATTGCCAAAGCGCTGAACGAGGCGAAGTCTTCTTTTGATCAGCTTGATACGAAAGGAGAAAAAGTAGTGTATCTGCTGACAGACGGTGAGGAAACGTGCGGAGGAAATCCGATTAAAACAGCAAAAGAACTGCACAAAGACAATATCACTGTTAATGTGATCGGTTTTGATTATAAAGAGGGATACAAAGGCCAGCTGAACGCGATTGCGAAAGTAGGCGGCGGTGAATACTTCCCTGCGTATACTCAAAAAGATGTTGAGAAAATCTTCACTCAGCAATCATTGATGTTATCTGAATAAGAAAAAAGAGGCTGATAATGGTCAGCCTCTTTTTTGTATGTAACAAAATGTTCAAATGTGATTCGCTGTCAGCCTGTAGCATAGTAGCAGATTTCCGTTTCTCTTTCTTGACCAAGGAGAAAAAAGAATGAATGGTGTTACAGTCTGTATATACTTTATGGGCGAAAATAGCTAAAAATCACCGGCATATCAAGCGATTTTGTACAGAAAGTGAAAGCGGTACAAAAGGCAGCTTGCCCTATATCTTTTTGCATTTTCATATTCTAGCATAAAGGATAATCCAACATAAAGTTGGAAAATATGATAAAGAAAGGAAGATTAAACGTGAAAAAATTGCTGGCTGCCGGTATCATTGGATTGCTGACTGTCTCCTTTGCCTCCCCGTCTTTTGCCGCTGAGAAACAGGCGGACACAAATGTGGCTGTTTTGTTTGACGGAAGCGGAAGCATGGTTCAAAAAACAGGAGGAGAGCGCAAAATAGATATTGCCAAAAATTCCGTCAAGTCTTTTGCCGAGCTGCTTCCGAAGGATACAAATCTCATGCTGCGCGTTTTCGGACATGCTGGAAACAATAAACTGTCCGGAAAAGCTCTTTCATGCAGCACGACGGAAACCATTTACGGCCTTCATCCATATGAAGGATCACTGTTTGACAATTCATTGAGCGAGATCAAGCCAACTGGCTGGACGCCGATTGCCAAAGCACTTTCAGATACAAGAAAAGAACTTGAAGCATTTGACGCAGACGGAAAAAACGTGGTGTATTTAATCACTGATGGTGAAGAAACGTGCGGCGGAGATCCAGCGGCTGAAATTGAAAAGCTTCGTGAAGCGAATGTGGATACGATTGTAAACATTATTGGATTTAACTTTGATGTGAAAGGAAACGAAGAGATGAAACAGGCGGCTGTTGCTGGCGGTGGAGAATATATTTCAGCGAACAGCGCGGATGAGTTCGAACAGACTTGGGAAAAAGAAGCACAAAAATTTACTGAGTAATCGCTTGTATGAAGGCGCTCCCCCAGGCGCCTTTTTCTATTGGTTTAAAAACGATCTGTGCGGGAAAGATACCCTTAAAAGGGGTTGAACATATGAGATTATTAGGAATGATTTTTCTTATAGCCGCCGTGGCGTTTGTCTTGCTCGGTGTTTTTCTAAAACTGGCAGCCTTCTTTTTTGTCAGCATTCTCACCTTGATCGCAGCTGTTGTGCTGTTTGTGATCGTGAAAAAGAATCAGCATAATCAAACATAGAGCCCTTTATACAGAGGGCTCTCAGCGTGTCGACAAACCCCGCATTATTGTCAACGCACCTCGGTGCTCACGTGTTATGAAACGAACGGCGGCTAAATGCTTAGGCGTCCTGCCTAAACACCGCCGTCAACACATCCTGTGAAAGCCCTTTATATAGAGGGCTCTTTTTATGTCTCAGAATTCGACAAAATCCGGGGAGTATGAAAAAATATAAAGGCAGGAACATTGCGGAGGGGAAGAGAAATTGAACGATAAAGTAACTGCGGTCAGGGATGTATGGCGCTATGAACAAGGGGAAATAAGCAAAATTGAAGACCGGATAGTGACGGAATATCCTTTGACAGTGATACTGAACGGGAGTGAATTTGTGACACTCGTTTGTACGCCGGAGCATATCAAAGAGCTTGTCATCGGATTTCTCGCATCAGAGGGTGTTATACGATTTCAAAAAGAGATTAAAAGGTTTACAATAGATGAAAGTCTCGGTTTTGTTTATGTCGATCTCATTCATCCTGAGGCATTGGATCAAAAGGATTATACAAAACGGGTGATCGGCTCATGCTGTGGAAAGGGCCGTCATTTTTATTTTCAGCAGGATGTCAAAACCGCAAAAACGGCTGTCAGCCAAATGAAAATATCGCCTGAAGCATGTCTGGCGCTTATGAAAGATTTACAGAAAGGGAGCGAAACGTTTCAGGATACGGGAGGCGTCCACAATGCGGCGCTTTGCGACACAGAGAAGCTGCTCCTGATGCGCGCAGATATCGGCCGGCACAATGCGCTTGATAAATTATACGGACACTGCCTGCTGAACGGGATATCTGTCCGCGACAAACTGATTGTGTTTAGCGGCAGAATCTCATCAGAAGTCCTGTTAAAAGCGGCAAAAATCGGCGTGTCGTTTGTGATTTCCAAATCGGCCCCAACGGAGCTTGCGATTCAAATGGCGGAAGAATTAAATATCACAGCGATCGGATTTGTCAGGAACGGATCATTTAATGTATATACACACCCTGAGAGAATCGGGGGATAGGAGGGGCTGTAGCTATGAATACAGAATCGCGTCAGATGTTGGATAAAAGGAACAGGCCGCTGAGAGACCTTCGCATTTCTGTTACAGACCGCTGCAACTTCCGATGCACGTACTGTATGCCCGCCGAATTATTCGGCCCGGATTATCCTTTTTTAAAGAAAGAGGAGCTGCTTTCATTTGAGGAGCTGGAACGGCTTGCGACGCTGTTTGTCACAAGGTTCGGCGTTGAAAAAATCCGCTTAACCGGCGGAGAGCCCCTCATGAGAAAGGATATGCCCGAATTAATCAAAAAACTGGCCCGCATTCCGGGTGTCCGTGATATTGCGATGACGACAAATGGATCACTGCTGCCTGTTTATGCGGAGAGGCTCAAGGAAGCCGGGCTGAAAAGGGTCACGATCAGCCTTGATTCCTTAGAGGACGAGCGGTTTAAAAAGATAAACGGGCGCGGGGTTTCTGTCAGCAAGGTGCTGGAAGGCATTGAAGCGGCGAAGCAAGCGGGGCTCGGTGTTAAAATCAACATGGTCGTCCAAAAGGGCGTAAATGAAAAAGATATAATGCCTATGGCGCGTTATTTTAAAGAAAAAGGGCATATCCTGAGATTCATCGAATTTATGGACGTGGGCAACACCAACCAATGGGAAAAGAAGGACGTCATGACAAAGGCGGAAATCATTGATTTGATCAATGGACACATGCCGGTAGAACCGATAGCGCCTAATTATATAGGCGAAGTGGCTTCCAGATTCCGCTACTTGGACGGATCAGGAGAAATCGGCGTCATATCATCTGTATCTGATGCGTTCTGCGGATCATGCAACAGGGCCCGTCTTTCTGCGAGAGGGGAGCTGTTTACCTGTTTATTCGCTGCAGGCGGGTTTGACCTCAGAGCGCCGGTACGGCAGGAGTTAAATGATGATGAACTGGCGGAGATGATCGGCACAGTATGGAAAAATCGGATCGATCAGTATTCGGTCGATCGTACTCTATCAAAAGCATTAGGCAAAAAGAAAGTGGAAATGTCTTATATTGGCGGCTGAATTTCATGTGAAAAAGCTTATCGGCACTGTCCGGTAAGCTTTTTTTATAAGATTCCAAGGGCAAAAAATAGTTACAAACACCGAAATATATAAGGATAGGCATAAAGAAGGAATCATTGTAAGAATTTTTAATTCCAATGCCATACATTATGATAAAATATAACCAATTAGAAAATAGAAAGGGTTGGAGGGGCATGGCCGCGTACGAGATCCCGTCATCTCAAGTAGGAGTGAAAATCAATAAGTGGTATAAGCACATTTTAGCATTTCAAGTGGCTGATGCCGTTAAGCTGAAGAAAGAGATTGATCAGAACATCGAACATATGGAAGAGGATCAGCTGCTTCTGCTGTATTATCAGCTGATCAGTTACCGTCACCAAATTATGCTGGATTATGTAAAACCTGACCTGCACGAGGAATCTCAGCTTCAATATCGTGAATTGATCAAAACGCTGGAAAGCAATCAGAACAGTATCTCCGGGTTATCTGAGTATTATTTTCACTTGTTCAGGGGAATGTACGAATTTGAACAGAACAATTATATTTCAGCCATATCCTTTTATCGGAAAGCTGAAAAGATGCTTGCGTTTGTGGAAGATGAAATTGAAAGAGCGGAATATCATTTTAAAGTGGCTGAAGTTTTTTATGTCATGAAGCAGACACACTTTTCCATGAACCATGCCATACAGGCGCTTGAGACATACAAGGATCACGATTTTTACAGAGTCAGAAGAATTCAATGCCATTTCGTGATATCAGGAAACTACATTGACTACAGAAATTATGAAAAGGCGCTTGAGCATTTGGATGACGCGTATCGCCTGGCTTTATTGGAAGGACAGCCCCGTTTGATCGGATCTGCCCTCTACAATATGGGGAATTGCTATGACGATAAAGGCGAGCTGGATCAAGCTGCGGCATTCTTTGAAAAAGCGCTGCCTGTCTTTGAGGAGCATCAGCTGGAACAGCTTCCGAAAGCGCTCTTCAGCCTGACTCGCGTTCTTTTCAAAAAAGAAGATGCCCAAGCTGCGATGCGGTACTATGAAAAAGGGATTGCCATCGCTCAAAAACGAAACGATTTCTTCAGTCTGGCAAAATATAAATTTCTGCAGGCTTTATATGTGGAATGTGTCAATGTGGATATGATTCATGAAGTATTTGACTATATGGAAGAAAAAGCCCTGTATGTATATATTGAAGAATTCGCTTTGGATGCTGCCGCCTATTTCAGTCATCGCGAACATTACAAAGAAGCGGTGTATTTTTATGAAAAAGCGGTCAGCATGAGAGAGATGATCCAAAGGAACGACTGTTTATATCAAGTGTAAGACGAAACCATCTGCTGCCAGATGGTTTTTTATATACAAAATAAGGAGAGTATCCGAACGTTTATTTCCGGACGAAACAGGAAAAATCGCTACATATGCTTTTGAACAACTTAAAATGGCCGGGTTCAGATGGTGCCTGAGTCATTGACAAGCGTGAGGGGGAATTCGATGTTTGGTTTCAATGATATGGTGAAGTTTTTATGGTCTTTCCTCATTGTTCTGCCGCTTGTACAGATCATACATGTTTCAGGGCACAGCTTTATGGCTTTTATTTTTGGCGGAAAAGGATCATTGGATATTGGGATGGGCAAAACGCTGTTTAAGATTGGGCCGATACGGATCAGAGCGATTTATTTCATCGATTCTTTTTGCAGGTTTGGTGAGCTGAAAACCGACAATCGGTTCTCACATGCACTCGTGTATGCCGGGGGCAGCCTGTTTAACCTGATAACGATTTTCGCGGTCAATTTGCTGATTATACACAGTGTATTAAAACCGAATTTGTTTTTCTATCAGTTTGTCTATTTTTCTACGTATTATGTGTTCTTCGCCCTGCTGCCGGTTCGATATTCTGAGAAAAAGACATCAGACGGGCTGGCGATTTATAAGGTGCTTCGCTACGGAGAGCGCTATGAGATCGATAATTAACATTCAAATGTTTACCGCCTCTTAGATCGGGAAGGTAACAAGTACACAGATATGAAGGGAGAGAATCAACATGGGTAACGATAGTGTAAAAGATAAAATGAAAGGCGGCTTCAATAAAGCCAAAGGAGAAGCGAAGGATAAAGTCGGAGATATGACCGATAAAGCGGATATGCAGGCTGAAGGCAAAAAAGATAAGGCAAAAGGCGAGATCCAAAAGGATATCGGGGAAGCGAAGGATAAATTCAATAAAGATTAATCATACGGAAGAGGCGGGAAACGATATGTTTCTTGCCTTTTTTTTGTGCGCTTGTTTGGATGTGTTAATAAATGTAACAAAAAAAGCAATCAATTTGGTTAAAGTATCTAAATTTTAAAAATATTCTTTGAATTATTGGCCCTCTTCTATATAATGATGACATGAAATGTTAACTTTTATTACATAAGCTGGTGGAATCACACAAAGGGAGGTTTTGAATGAAAAACAAAGGGGTTGGAATACAGGTTGTTTTTCTGTTGTTTCTGCTCATGGTTCTGATGACGGGATGCGCTGCGCCGAAGAAAGTGTCGGAAGCCAGCGGGGATGCGAAAAAAACAGTTGATATCGACACAAGCGGTGATTCAGTGAAGGTTGGGATTCTTCACTCGTTAAGCGGAACTATGGCGATCAGCGAAGTGTCCGTCCATGATGCGGAGTTAATGGCGATTCAAGAAATCAACCAAAAAGGCGGAGTTCTCGGCAAAAAGCTTGAACCCGTCGTGGAAGACGGCGCTTCAGACTGGCCTGTTTATGCGGAAAAAATGAGAAAACTGCTTCAGCAGGATAAAGCCGCTGCTATTTTTGGCGGATGGACATCAGCGAGCCGCAAAGCCATGCTTCCGGTTGTGGAGCAAAACAACGGGCTGCTGTTCTATCCGGTGCAGTACGAGGGAATGGAGTCATCACCTCATATTTTTTATACCGGAGCAACGACGAATCAGCAAATTGTTCCGGCTGTTGATTGGCTGCTGAAGAATAAAGGTAAGAAGTTCTTTCTGATCGGATCAGATTACGTGTTCCCGAGAACAGCCAATAAAATCATTAAAGCGCAGGTGAAAGCGGCCGGAGGAGAACTTGCCGGTGAAGAGTATACGCCGCTCGGCCACACGAATTACAGTACGCTCGTCAGCAAAATCAAAGAAAAACAGCCTGATGTCATTTTTAATACATTAAACGGCGACAGCAACGTGGCGTTTTTCAAACAGCTGAAAGATGCGGGCATCTCGGCTGACGATATGCCTGTCATGTCGGCAAGTGTCGCTGAGGAAGAAATTCGGGGGATCGGCCCTGATGTGCTAAAAGGACATTATGCGGTGTGGAATTACTTTCAGACAACCAATACGAGCGAAAATCAAACATTCGTGAAGAACTATAAAAAGATGAATGGCGATAACAGGGTGACGAGCGACCCGATTGAAGCTGGCTATAATGCGGTCTATCTCTGGGCAGCAGCTGTTGAAAAAGCGAAGTCCTTTGATGTCGATAAGGTGAAGAAAGCGGCTGACGGGATTGCATTCAAAGCTCCGGGCGGCACAGTGAAAATCGACGGAGATACACAGCATCTTTACAAAACGGTCAGAATCGGGCAAATCACGGGGGATGGACAGTTTAAAGAAGTATGGAACTCAGGTGATCCGGTAAAACCTGATCCGTATCTAAAATCGTACGATTGGGCAAAGGGGTTATCTAAATAAATCAAAGCCGTTTGCGGGAGAGGAGGCGGAACATGTCTGTCGTCATGACGCAATTATTTAACGGGATCAGTCTCGGTTCTATTTTGATTCTCATTGCGATTGGGTTGGCCGTTACATTCGGTTTGATGAACATGATTAATATGGCGCACGGTGAGCTGATTATGGCAGGAGCCTACACGACATATGTCGTTCAGCAGCTATTTATCAGCTATTTGCCGGCTTCCCTGTTTTCTTACTATTTTTTAATCGCAATCATCATGGCGTTTGCGATTGCGGCGCTTATTGGGATTGTCATTGAAAAAGTGATCGTCAGGCGATTATATGACCGTCCGCTCGACAGCCTTTTGGCGACGTGGGGAGTGAGCTTGATTCTGCAGCAGGCGGCCAGATCGATTTTTGGCGCGCCGAATGTGGCCGTCAAGTCTCCTGAGTGGCTGACGGGAGGAGTGACGCTGTTTTCCGTCACCTTTCCGTATAAAAGGCTGTTTATTTTGGCGCTTGTACTATTTACGCTTACGCTGCTCGGATTCTATTTGTTTAAAACTTCTGCGGGGCGGCGGATGCAGGCTGTCACGCTAAATCGGAGCATGGCATCGTGTCTCGGTGTATCTGTGAGAAAAACAGATACACTGGCTTTCGCTCTCGGAAGCGGACTGGCAGGTATCGCGGGGAGTTCACTTACATTGCTTGGCTCAATTGGGCCTACTCTCGGTTCATCTTACCTCGTTGATGCTTTCATGATCGTTATTTTAGGAGGAATCGGAAAATTAAAAGGCACCATTATAGGTGCGGTGACTGTCGGTTTGCTGAGCACATTCGTTGAGTATTCCACAAGTGCTACGATTGCCAAGGTTGTCGTGTTTGCATTTATTATTCTCTTTCTGCAATGGCGGCCTTCAGGTCTTGCGAGTGTCAGAACGAGATTACTTGATTAGGAGGGAACCGGATGAAGGGGTTTTCACAATTCAGTCCGTATCTGGTGATGTTTGCTCTTCTTATCGCCGCTCCGTTCTTGCTGCAGGAGTTTCGATTAGGGCTGTTGGCAAAGTTTTTGTGCTTTGCGATTGTAGCGGTCGGCATTTGCCTGATTTGGGGATATACAGGCATTTTGAGTTTGGGGCATGGCGTCTTTTTCGGATTGGGTGCTTACTGCATGGCTATGTATTTAAAAATAGAAGCCTCGCCGTCAGGCATTCCTGACTTTATGCAGTGGACAGGGGTCACTGAACTGCCGTGGATCTGGGCAATGTTCAGGAACCCTTTAGCTGCGATTGGCGCGGCTGTCACTGTGCCTGTCTTTCTGGCCTTTTTACTCGGTTACTTTACCTTCCGCAACAACATAAAGGGCGTTTATTTTTCGTTGATCTCTCAGGCTGTTGTTGTGGTGGTTGTCACATTGTTCATCGGCAGCCAGGGAATCACAGGCGGTACGAATGGCCTCACGAATTTCTATTCCATTTTCCAGTATTCTCTGGCCGATCCCGCAATGAAGCGGATTTTGTATTTTACGGCACTCTTTTTCCTCGGTGTTTCTGTCGTGCTCGCTTTGTTTCTGACGAGAAGCCGTTTTGGGCGGCTATTGCAGGCGGTGCGCGACGGAGAAAACAGAGTCCGTTTTTTCGGGTATCATTCCACCGTTTTTAAAGTGTTTATTTACTGTGTATCCGCTGCGATGGCGGGGATTGCAGGGATGCTGTTTGTGCTTCAGGACGGGATGATCTCGCCGGAAATGATGGGCATCATTCCTTCGGTGGAAATGGTGCTGTGGGTGGCGATCGGCGGCAGGCACTCCATTTTCGGGGCGGTGCTTGGCGCACTTCTAACGAACGGAATGAAAAGCTATTTAAGCGAATATTATCCTGACATTTGGCTGTACTTCCTCGGCACACTGTTTATCATCGTCGTGCTCTATATGCCAAAAGGGATTGTCGGGCTGTTCGAGAAGTTTATAAACCAACTGTCCTCCTCAAAAAAGAAAGGAGCGGCTGCTTATGAAACCGATACTTACCTGCCGTGACGTGAAGGTTAAGTTTGACGGGTTTTGGGCTTTGCGGGGCGCTGATATCAGTGTGCAGGAACGTGATATCCATTTTCTGATTGGGCCGAACGGCGCCGGAAAAACGACTTTGCTGGACATCATTTGCGGAAAAACAAAGCCGCATTCGGGTGAAGTTCTTTTTCAGGAAGCGGATGAATTGACAAAGACTCGGGAATATCAGATCGCGAAACTGGGGGTCGCCAGAAAGTTTCAGGCTCCGAGTGTCTTTACACGGCTGACTGTGTTTGAAAACCTCGAGCTTGCCATGAAACAGAAAAAAACGATTCTTTCATTGCTGACAGCGCGTATGACAAAAGAGCAAAGTGACAGGATGATAGACACCCTGAGGCTGATAGGGTTAGATGACAAGCGGGATCTAAAAGCCGGCAGTCTGTCACACGGACAGAAGCAATGGCTTGAAATCGGCATGCAGCTCGCCATGGAGCCAAAGCTTTTGCTGCTGGATGAACCGATTGCCGGCATGACGGGAAAGGAGCGGGAAAAAACCGGAGCCTTGCTTGAAGAGATCGCGAAAACGTGCTCTGTTCTGATTGTCGAGCACGATATGGATTTTGTGCGTTCGTTTTCCAGAAAAGTCACGGTCATGCATGAAGGCAAAGTGCTTTGTGAAGGATCGATGGATGACATCACAAGCAATGAAGAGGTGGCAGCGGTGTATTTAGGAAGGAGAAGTGTGTGATGATTACCGTCAGCAATGTAACATCCGGTTACGATCAATCGATGGTTTTGCACAGCCTCAGCATGATGGTTCGTCCGGGGCAGATTGTCGCTGTATTAGGCCGAAACGGAGTCGGCAAATCCACTTTGCTGAAAACAATCATAGGCCTGCTTCCGGCTAAACAGGGGGATATTCGTTTTAATCAAACGTTTGTTCAAAACGAAAAAGCGGAAACACGGGCAAGAGCGGGGATTGCGTACGTTCCGCAGGGAAGAGATATCTTTTCCTCCTTAACCGTTCGTGACAACCTGCTGCTCGGGGAGGAGCCGCTTCCGAAGAAAAAGCGGACGGGGCAGATCAAGGAAGAAATTTTTCAGTGGTTTCCAGTTTTAAAGGAGATGCTTGACCGCAAAGGCGGCGATTTAAGCGGAGGGCAGCAGCAGCAGCTTGCAATTGCCAGAGCGCTGATGGGGGATCCAAAAATTATTTTACTTGATGAACCAATGGAAGGAATTCAGCCGTCAATTGTCGAACTAATCAGACAAGTTATCGTAGAAATTGCCAGAAAAAAGGATATTTCTGTTATGTTAGTCGAGCACAGTCTGGAAAATGCGTTAACATGTGCTGACCACCTTTATGTGATCGACAGGGGAACGGTTATTGACGATGGGAAGGCCGATGAAGAAACGGCACGCCGCTTTGAAAGGCATCTTACTGTATGATTTTTATGCTGGAGTAAGGGAGGTGATGTCCCGCCTGCATGTTCCGTTAATTCACAGTAATCACATCTGCTTTATATGAAAAAAGAAGGAGGACTACAGATGAAACTGACACCGGTTGAACAAGAGAAATTGCTCATTTTTGCAGCGGGAGAACTAGCCAAACAGCGAAAGGAGCGCGGCGTTCTGCTGAATTATCCCGAGGCCGCCGCTTATATCACCTGCTTTATCATGGAAGGCGCACGTGACGGAAAGAGAGTGGCGGAGCTGATGGAAGCCGGCCGCCATGTGTTAACGGAAAAAGACGTGATGGAGGGTGTGCCTGAGATGCTCGACAGCATTCAGGTGGAAGCCACATTCCCTGACGGAGTAAAGCTTGTCACCGTACACCAGCCGATTTCTGCGGAGGTGACGTCATGAAGCCGGGAGCATTTCAAATTGCTGAGGGAACGATTACGATTAACGAAGGCCGCCAGACACGGGAGGTAACGGTGAAAAACACCGGATCACGCTCCATTCAGGTCGGTTCGCATTTTCATTTTGCGGAAGCCAATCGTGCATTATCGTTTGATCGTGAACAAACCATCGGCATGCGTATCGACATTCCGTCAGGCACATCGGTCCGTTTTGAGCCAGGTGAGGAGAAAACCGTCACGCTTGTTGAATTCAGCGGACGAAAAACAGTACGGGGACTGAACGGAATGGCCGATACATATATCGATGGACGCGGCAAAGAAAAAACGTTAGCCAACTTAAAACAAGCCGGCTGGATGGAGGGTGTAATCCGATGAAGATGTCACGGGAGCAATATGCTGAGCTGTTTGGTCCGACAACGGGCGATAAAATCAGATTGGGCGATACGGATTTATGGATCGAGGTTGAAAAGGATTTCACAGTATACGGTGAAGAAATGGTCTTTGGCGGCGGAAAAACGATCCGTGACGGCATGGGTCAAAACGGCAGAATCACAGGGAGAGACGGCGCTTTGGATTTGGTCATTACCAACGTCGTGCTCTTGGATTACTCAGGCATTGTTAAAGCCGATGTCGGTGTTAAGGACGGACGGATTGTCGGCGTCGGAAAAAGCGGAAACCCTGATATCATGGATGGAGTCGATCCGCATATGGTCATTGGCGCGGGTACAGAGGTGATTTCCGGTGAAGGCAAAATCTTAACAGCCGGAGGAGTGGATACGCACATTCATTTTATTTGCCCTCAGCAGATGGAAGTTGCGCTTTCTTCAGGTGTGACGACCCTTTTGGGAGGCGGGACAGGACCCGCTACAGGAAGCAAAGCGACAACATGTACGTCTGGCGCGTGGTATATGGCAAGGATGCTGGAAGCGGCCGAGGCGTTTCCGATCAATGTCGGCTTCTTAGGAAAAGGGAATGCATCCGATAAAGCGCCGCTGATCGAACAGGTGGAAGCAGGCGCCATCGGCCTTAAGCTTCATGAAGACTGGGGCACGACGCCAAGCGCCATCAAAACGTGTATGGAAGTTGTGGATGAGACTGATATTCAAGTCGCCATCCATACCGATACGATTAACGAAGCGGGCTTCCTGGAAAACACGCTCGACGCGATCGGGGACCGGGTCATTCATACCTATCACATTGAAGGAGCAGGCGGCGGCCACGCTCCGGATATTATGAAGCTCGCCTCTTACGCAAACATTCTGCCGTCATCCACAACGCCAACCATTCCTTATACTGTTAATACGATGGAGGAGCATCTTGACATGATGATGGTCTGCCACCATTTAGATGCGAAAGTGCCTGAAGATGTGGCATTCAGCCATTCCAGAATCAGGGCTGCGACCATTGCGGCAGAGGATATTCTCCATGATATCGGCGCGATCAGCATGACATCATCGGATTCCCAAGCAATGGGGCGGGTCGGTGAAGTGATCATCCGAACGTGGCAGGTAGCCGACAAAATGAAAAAACAGCGCGGCGCTCTTGCCGGCGAAAACGGAAACGACAATGTGCGAGCAAAACGCTACATTGCCAAATACACGATTAATCCAGCAATTACTCATGGGCTCAGCCATGAAGTCGGCTCGGTGGAAAAAGGGAAGCTTGCTGATCTCGTTTTGTGGGACCCGGTATTTTTTGGCGTTAAGCCTGAACTGGTCTTAAAGGGCGGCATGATTGCACGTGCGCAAATGGGAGATCCGAACGCGTCCATTCCGACGCCTGAGCCGGTATTTATGCGCCAAATGTACGCGTCATACGGAAAAGCCAACCGCTCAACATCCATTACATTTATGTCTCAGGCAAGCATTGAGCGGGGTGTGGCGGAAAGTTTAGGGCTGGAAAAAAGAATTTCTCCTGTCAAAAATATCAGAAAGCTCAGCAAGCTGGATATGAAATTGAACTCAGCTTTGCCGAAGATCGAAGTGGATCCAAAAACCTATCAGGTCTTCGCTGACGGAGAGGAACTGTCTTGCCAGCCTGTCGATTATGTTCCGCTTGGACAAAGATATTTCTTATTCTGACAAGACACGGCCGGGGTGCATCCGGCCGTTCTATTGACTAAAAACGGTACACACGAACCCCGTAATTAGTGTATATTAGATGTTGACAAACGAATCAAATGTAACTATTATAGTTACAACGGTGGTGAAAAACATGATTAACAGCCGTCTTGCTGTTGCCATTCATATTTTATCCCTCATTTCGATGGATGAAAAAGAGTCTTCAGAAATCATCGCTGGCAGCGTCAACACCAATCCGGTTGTCGTGCGAAGAATGATCAGCCTGCTGAAAAAAGCGGATATTCTCACATCACGCGCCGGGGTGCCGGGTGCAAGACTCAAAAAAGATCCGGCTGATATTTCTCTTTTAGAAGTATATCGAGCTGTCCAAAAGCAAGATGAACTCTTTGCGGTCCATGAAAACCCGAATCCGAACTGTCCGGTAGGGAAAAAAATTCAGAACGCACTGGATGAAACTTTTGAAAGTGTGCAAAAAGCGATGGAGAATGAACTGGCAAGCAAGTCATTAAAAGATGTTATGAATCATCTCTTTTAATCAAAAAGGGATGACTTCTCACCACCAACATGTAACTAAAGCAGTTACAATAAGGAGGACATGAAAAATGAAAATTGGAATTATCGGTGCAAGCGGAAAAGCAGGAAACGAGATTTTGAAAGAAGCGAAAACAAGAGGGCATGAAGTAACTGCCATCGTCCGAAACGCTTCAAAAGTGAAGGAACAGGATATAGCGATTTTGGAGAAAGATGTGTTTGAACTGACTGCAGAAGACATCAAGCCTTTCGATGCGGTCGTCAACGCTTTTGGAGCAGCGGCTGGTGAGGAACATCTTCATGTTGAGGCGGGCAGAAAACTAATCAGCATCTTAAAGGACGCGAAAAACACAAGATTGCTAGTTGTTGGCGGAGCAGGAAGCCTGTTTGTTGATGAAGCCAAAACAATCCGTTTAATGGATACACCAGAATTCCCGAAAGAATATGTGCCGACTGCATCAAACCAAGGGGAGAACCTGAATGATTTGCAGCAGACAGACTCCGTTTCATGGACGTTCCTCAGCCCTGCGGCATTTTTTGATCCGGCAGGAAAACGGACGGGTTCTTATCAAAAAGGAAAAGACAATGTCATCGTTAACGCAAAAGGCGATAGCTATATCAGCTATGCGGATTATGCTATTGCTGTAGTGGATGAGCTTGAACATCCTGCACACAAAAATGAACGCTTTACAGTGGTAAGCGAAGCGGAATAATAAAAAACCCGGAGTTTCCTCCGGGTTTTTCTGATTAATAAGTGCTGTACGTATCATAATCGCTGAAAAGGCCGTCAGCAATCCCAAGCATTAAGAAGACGAAGAAGGCGATAATCGCAAGAATAGATACAGCAATGCTTACGATTAAATAAATCCCTTGCATCTTCACAAACTTCGCGTAATTCTCCAGCATTAAGTCTTCAGACTGTCCGCTGTTGTGGTCAGCCATTTGTCCTGCTTCTTTAGCTGACCGCATCAAAAAGATTCCAGCGATAATTTGCAGTACGCCCGGCACGGCACCGATTAGAAAAAAGAACGCGCCTGAAAGCGCGGTAAGAGCGCCCATAATAATAAATAAAATGCCTGTTGCTTTCCCCCATTTCGCAATGCTTACGAGGGTTTTGTTCATTGTTTCAGGATTCATGTACACTGGCTCCCCTTTACAAAAAAATACTCACTTTTCTTTTATACACTATTTGTGAGAAGTTTTGTATATCAAAATTAACAATTTTGGGGTTGACCCTGACGTTACGTGATTGTTTACGATAAAAGACGAGGAGGCGGAAAATATGAAATATCAGGTCAAACAAGTGGCGGATATAGCGGACGTCAGCATTCGGACTCTTCATCACTATGACGATATTCAGCTTCTGAATCCTTCAACGGTTACTGACGCGGGATACCGTTTATACAGTGATTCAGATCTAGAAAGACTGCAGCAGATTTTATTTTTTAAGGAAATAGGTTTTCGTTTGGATGATATTAAAAAGTTGCTGGATCATCCGAATTTTGACCGGAAAGAAGCGCTTCAATCGCAAAAGGATATGTTGATGAAGAAAAAACAAAGAATGGAAGAGATGATTCAAACGATTGACAGGACGATTCAGTCCATTGAGGGAGGAGAACAAATGAATAAGCGGGATTTATTTGCCGGATTAAGCATGAAAGACATTGGAGAGCACCAGCAGACATACGCTGATGAAGTCAGAAAGCTCTATGGAAAGGAAATCGCAGAAGAAACAGAGAAGAGGACATCTGCATACTCAGCAGACGATTGGCGTACGATCATGGCTGAATTTGATTCGATATACAGACGAATCGCGGCGCGAATGGAGCACGGTCCCGGTGATGCAGAGGTTCAGGCCGCTGTGGGAGCGTTTCGCGACCATATTTGTCACTATCATTACGATTGCACGCTCGACATTTTCAGAGGGCTTGGAGAAGTGTATATCACTGACGAACGATTTACCGATTCTATCAATCAATATGGAGATGGCCTTGCCGCTTTTTTGCGAGAAGCGATGATCATCTACTGTGACTATCAGGAAAACCCCCGGCCATAAAGGCCGGGGGTTTGGCGCATCTTATAAAATCGGCGACAACAGCCGCGAGATGGATTCTTTCATTCGAATCCATAAGGGGCGCTGCAGGTATTCTTCATAGGTGTATTTTCTGGATACGAGCAAATCTTCTTTAAATGTAGAAACCAATTTTTTCGCAATGGAGATATCGTAAATAAATGCATTAACCTCAAAATTCAGCCTGAAGCTTCGGACATCGATGTTCGCTGTCCCGACTGATGCAATTTCGTCATCCACTACGATGGTTTTCGCGTGGATAAAGCCGTTATCATATATATAGACAGTGGCCCCGGCTTTCAACAGATCGCCGATGTACGAAAGTGTCGCCCAGTATACAAAGGCATGATCAGGCTTGTTCGGGATCATGATGTTGACATCAATGCCTGACAGGCACGCGATCCTTAAAGCATCGAGCAGGCTTGCGTCAGGGATAAAATAAGGCGTCTGAATTAAAATGGAACGCTTGGCATTCGAAATCATTTTAATGTAGCCGTTTTTAATTTGTTCCCATTCGGAATCCGGGCCGCTTGTGACAATCTGCATCCCGACGTTGCCTTTTGGGCCGTGATCAGGAAAGTGATTCGGAATATATGTCAGCGTATGGCGATGGGAAGCCTGGTTCCAGTCAAGGATGAAACGTGTCTGGATGGCGTGCACGGCGGTTCCTTGCAGCCGGATATGCGTATCACGCCAATAGCCGAATTTCGGATTAAGCCCGAGGTACTCATCTCCGACGTTAAATCCTCCGACATAACCGATCACTCCGTCTACGATGACAAGCTTTCGGTGGTTCCGATAATTCAGCCGCAAGTTAATCGGCCTGAGTTTTGAAGGAAAAAAGACCTCCACATGCCCGCCGGCCTCGCGGAGCTCTTTAAAAAACTTTTTTCTCAGTGTTCTGGACCCGAGTTCATCATATAGCACCCTGACCTGAACGCCTTCTTTCGCTTTTTGGATGAGAGCGTCCCGTAATTTTTTGCCTAATTCATCACCTTTATAAATATAATATTGTAAGTGGATATGATCCTTAGCCTTTGAGATGTCATGCAGCAGCCGCTGAAACTTATCCCGGCCGTCTGTAATCACGTCAACTGAATTATCCTCTGTAAACACAGCATGATTATTCATAATAAGCATATAAATTAAATCTTTATTATCAAATGTTGCCCGGTTGTTGAACTGAAATTGCCTGGTTTCTAAGTCTTCAAGCTGATGCTTCAGCAGCTTTTCGATTCCGATCTTTTTTCGGTCCTCCCATTGAAACAATTGCTTGCGCCTGAGATTATGGCCGAATAATAAGTATAAAATAAAGCCTAAAACGGGAATAAAGAAAAGAACAAGCAGCCAAGCCCAAGATGCGCTGGCATCGCGCCGTTCTTTGAAAATGACAATGATGGCCAAAAGAATATTCAAAATGAAAAAAAGTGATAAAAGGATGGAAGAAATACTCAATTTGTAACCCCGCTCATTCAATATTTATCAAGAAGATTGCCATTAGTATTCCATGATTAACAGCGATCTGATTCCCATTACAAATTATAACACTCCCATTTTAAAAGAATAAAGAGCGGCGCTCCAGATTCTTCGCCGAAAAGTCGGGCAGATTTCTTTAAAACCAGCTTGCACCTGCGTTAAAATAAACACATATGATAACGTTCGTGAAGCTTTGCAACATCAAATAAAGGGGGAGGATTACATGAACTTTTACAGAGTCGAACAAATGCCGGGGTTCATTAAAACAGAAATGCAAAAAATTCAAAAGGCCGTACAGCCTTTCATGAAGAAAACCGTCATTTACCGTTTTCTTGCTTTTCCGCTTGCAGCATTCTCTCTCTTTAATTTGGTCGCTTTTCTATTTCACGCTTCAGCAGACAGGGAGTCCTTGATCAGCGCAGGAATATTCGCCCTTCTGGCGGCGCTTGGATTAGCATTTTTCAAAGAAGCGGGCTACCAGCATAAACAGGTCCAAAAAACGGTTCGCATCTATATGCTGAACAGGATCAAAAAGAGCGACATCCTTTCAGAAGAGCGGAAAGACTCCTATACGCGCCAGATTAAGGAAGAACCGTTTGCGATGCGGAGTTTTGTGGAATTTTTGACTGAGGAAGACAGACGCAAGAAATTGTATTAAATAAGAACTGCACCCGGAATGTTAGGATTTTCCTGACAATCGGGTGTTTTTTTAGGAGACATACGGGATATGAACAGTCAAAATAAAAATGCACGGATTCGGTATGATTCCGAACTCATGCACCGTTTATTTTGGCGAGATATTACTTGTTCTCCGCTGGCAACCGTGTTGCTTTGTTTATTTCCTCCACTAGAGATGTCTGATCGATCCATTTGGTTGACACATTTTGATTTATTTTTGTAATGTGTTGGTTTTCTGATAAATAATCTCTTATCCGGCTGAAATAGAGCGGTTCGTTTTTGACATTCAGGTTTCGATATATTTGTTCAAACAGCTCTAAGTCTTTAGGTTCATCCAGTGTTAAACGCCATGATGGATAATGGAGTGCTTCTGGCAGGCTGACTTGATTGATGGAGAATAGGGAAGGATTGTTTAAAAAATAAAAAGAAAGATATTCTGTATGGGTTAACGGTTTTGGCTGCTGTACAAGCCGCTGAAGGGCTTCAACAGTAATGATATTACCGGAAATTCCTGCTGAACTTGAAAGCTCCTGAGTATAATCTGCTCCTTTTTGCAAGTGCCCGTCAATTAAATATTGAAGTACTTCAGGTGAAACTGCTGGGCAATCACCTGTCACACGGATAATAATATCGGCTTTTGTTAAAGCTGCGGCTTCAAGCATTCTTTCTGCAACATTTTCGGGGGCGCCTCTCACGATTCTGACCTTTCCGTTTAGAGTGAAACCTTCAAGCGGGTCGTCTTCAGGAAGATTTGACGTTGCCAACACAACTTCATGAACACCAGGGACAGCCAGGCAATTGATTAAACAGCGCTCAACAGAGGGGATTTCATAAATAGGGAGTAGCGCTTTTTTCGGCAAACGAGTCGATTTTAGCCGGCATATCACTGCAATCGCAATTCTTGGACTTTTTATTTCGTTTGATGTAATTGGCTGGTTTAACGATAAATCAGCAGTTGCTACTTGAGGAAATGAGTCCTCGGCTTGTAAAGGCATTAATGCATTCTTATTTCCGCATCTTTTGTAACTCGTTTTGTCCAGTGTAATGATTTCTCCTTTTTTTATATCCCGGTTGGCTGTCACACGTAATGATGAATCATGCAAATACTTTCTTTCGGATTCATTTACTTCAGTTGAACCAGCTGCAATTTGGGCCTGCTGGAGCTTTTCCGTCATCAGTTTGAATTCGTTTGGCTCAAGTGAAGAGTAATAATCAAACCCTTTAGCTGCCCGATTTAGGGTAATATGTTTTTCAATAACAGCTGCCCCTGAGAAATATGCATAGACAGGAAGGTCGGCCGCAAGCGGATGATCTGCGTCAATGTGATCCGCAAATCCAATTTGAACATTGTATCTATTTTTTAGGTGTTGAACTCGTTTTAGATTAATATCCTCTAATTTTGTCGGATACCCTTGAAATCCATGCATGAGAATGAGCTGATTTTTCATATGTTGTTTTACAAGCGACACCATCTGATCGATCTCATCTTCGTACCAACCCCCAACTCCAATGAGTACAGGCTTTTCGGTCATACCTATCGTTTTCATGATCTCTGTGGATTGAAGGATGGTTGTTGGAAGCTTTATGCCATCAATGTCATGTTGTAGGTGCAAAAAGAGCTCTGCCCCCCATGAATCGAAAATATCTACCCAAATTTCTAATCCAAGTCTTTTTCCATAAGCGACACAACTTTTCCATACATCTTCATTCAAAAACAGCTCGATATAAGACTCATAAGCAAAAAAACACGGTGTTGCAATACAGTCATACTTGAACCACTGAAATTTCACACCATCTGCTCCGCTTTCTGCAGCAGCCTTGATGAGTGTTTTGAGGTTCTCCTCTTTTCCTTGATGGGCGTTTGCAATTTCAGCAATGACTTTTACTTCTTCCGAAATGCTGTTACTTTCCAAATGCCTCGCTCCTTTATTTTTTATTGGGACAATCCTGCAGTGATCTGGCAGGTGCCACTTGACAAAGCTGTTTACAAAAAAAGACCAAGTCGTTTTATTAATTGTATGATTCCTTAAGAACTTGGTGTTTGCACCTGCCTGCTTTGTTTGGAAAATATAAACAAATTGAAGTGAAGTGTGAAAAATAGACAATTAAAAAAGGCACGGTTCCGTTTTATCTGGAACCCATGCCCGGTACTGTCTCCTCATTTGATGCTTTTATTCAAACACCGGATCATCCTCATAGTAATAAGAATCCGTATCTTCATACGTATCGGTGCTTTCATAAGCGGCAATGCCGATAATCACCAGTATGAAAATGACCATAACGATCCCGATCAGGCCCGAAATAATACTGGATGCAGCGTAGAACAACTGCATTTTTATAAACTTTCCGTAATTCTCAAGCATGCTTTCACCAGCGCTGCCGGCAAGATTTCCTTCGGCTTCTGCGGCTGCTTTTGCTGAACGCATCAGAAAGACACCCGAAATAATGAGCAGCACGCCCGGAATCGCGCCGATCACTGTCATCAAAGCAGACAGAGTGACCAGCGATCCCATAATGATCAGTAAAATGCCTGACATTTTGCCCCACTTGGCAATGTCT
Source organism: Bacillus sp. 11C (assembly GCF_055486375.1). Taxonomy (NCBI): domain Bacteria; kingdom Bacillati; phylum Bacillota; class Bacilli; order Caryophanales; family Bacillaceae; genus Bacillus; species Bacillus sp. 11C. The sequence goes on along the minus strand of NZ_JBUPVZ010000001.1, from coordinate 99,300 downwards.
GATAGCGACTTGACAGCAGCGGCGCTCAGCTGGCGGCTCTCACTTTCCTCAGCCGCAATCTCCTGTTCAACGGCATCATGTCCTTCATTATGATTTTCAATCTCGTTTTCATCTTTATCCAGACTAATCATGATAGCTCTCTCCCTAGAATTTTTAAATCGTATCTTTTGCCGTCCATTTCGGCGATGCCGGGGAACAATCCCCATTCTGCAAACCCATGCTTTTCAAACAGCTTCAGGCTTGGTTTATTATGTCCGAAAATGAAGGCCATAAGTGAGCGGATGCCAAGTTCCGGCGCAATGCGAAGCGCTTCCTGGAGCAAATACGATCCGGCGCCTTTGCCGCGGCATGCTTCGTCAATGTATATGCTGACCTCCGCTGTTTTATTATAGGCGGGCCTTCCGTAAAATGTTTCAAAGCTGATCCAGGCGGCAATGTTCCCGCTTCCGTCTTCGGCAACATAGAGCGGCCGTGACTCTGTATGACCCATAAACCACTCCATCCGGTCTTCAAGTGTTACCGGTTCAGTATCGGCTGTTACCATTCGTGAAGCAATCGTTGAATTATAAATCGCAACAACAGCCTCCAGATCTTTATGTTCAGCAAGACGCAATGTCATGTTCATACGTATTTGGCACTCCTCTCAAAAAAATCACATATTTTCGTATCAGCCTGCGCAAACTACATTTAAAAAAAGTTTTTTTGTATAGGTGTATATATTTTCAGAAAAGTGTTCAGAATGTTGCTGAGGTGATGAAACAATGAGAGAGGAAGAAAAGAAAACTTCTCAAGTCAAAAAACTTCAGCAGTTTTTTCGTAAACGCTGGGTGTTCCCTGCAATTTACTTAGTCAGTGCGGCCGTCATTTTAACAGCTGTCCTTTGGTATCAATCTGTATCAAATGATGATGTAAAGGATCAGTTGGCTGATAACGGCGGAAACTCCGCATATGACAACAACGACGATGCAGTTGAAGTAGGAAAGTCAATGGAAAATGTCGCTATGCCGGTTGTTGATTCTGAAAACGTATCTGTTGTGAAAAAGTTCTATGAAACCGATGCCGCAAAAGAAGAGAAAGAAGCAGCACTCGTTACCTATAATAACACGTACAGCCTAAGCAAAGGAATTGACTTAGCTGAGAAAGCCGGAAAAGATTTCGATGTTTCTGCTTCTCTGAGCGGTACGGTTGTCAAAGCTGAAAAAGATCCAGTGCTGGGATACGTGATTGAAGTTGAACATGCAGACGGCTTATCAACTGTGTATCAATCTCTTTCTGAAGTAAGTGTTGAGCAAGGTGACAAGGTAAAACAAAACCAAGTGATTGGAAAGTCTGGCAAGAACCTTTACAGTGAAGACAGCGGAAACCACGTGCATTTTGAAATCCGTAAAGACGGAGTCGCAATGAACCCGCTGAACTTTATGGACAAGCCGGTTTCTTCTATTGAAAAAGCAGCAGCAGCTGAAGAAAAAGCTGCCACTGAAGAAACAGAAGAATCCATTCAGCAATCTTCCGAGAAAAAGGACGGATCAACTGATAAAGGAACAGAAGAAAAATCCGGTGAAAAAACGGATGATTCAACTGACAAATCTGGTTCTAAAGAAAGCAGCACAACAGAAGACACTGAGCAGTCTTAATGAAGAAAACGTCTATCCGTGTGATGGGCGTTTTTTTCTGTTACTTTTTGCTATGTTTCACCGTCTATGTCGTTACACATTGACACGTACGCTATAAAGGAGGTTATGTCATGAACCGTCTATTACTCGGAGGCTGGACCCTTTTTATTCTGCTTTCTGTCTGTACGGAAAGCTTCAGCGGCATGGTCGGATCGCAAACGGTAGCTTTTCATTTTCAGCCGCATCCCGATCTGTCTCAATTCTTAGTGATGGATTTTGCTGAGCTTGCTGTACCTGAAGCGTTTATTCAAAAAATTGGGCACGCGTTTTCCTTCTTTGTGCTGACCTATTTGCTGTGGAAACAGCGGGGCAGCATAAAAGCAGCTGCAGCCGGCACTTTCGCGTTTGCGTTTTTCACAGAAGTTCTTCAGCTCTTCTTCAGCAGGAACGGATGTATTCGGGATGTGCTCATTGATACTGTTGGAATTGTATTGTTTTATGGTTTATATGTGTTGGCGAAGCGGAGAAAACATGAGATGTATGAAAAATATTAAAGCCGGCTGTCTTGGATTCAGACGCCGGCTTTTATCGTGTTTAGAAATTTTGATCGGTTGGTTTTTTCGTCAGCTTATTAATGAGGGCTTCATAGATTCTTACAATCAAATCGACGAATGGGCGAAGCAGATCTGAAAACCTAAAGAATAGGAACCCGATAATGATAGAGACAACGAGGCTGCCCAATACATCTGCCGGATAGTGATGCCCTACCCAAATTCTCGAAAAGCCTGTCAAAAGCCCGAAAATGACAAGCGGCCAGCCGATTTTGCGGTTTCTGAAAAGCATCGCAATAGAAATCGCTAACGCGCCTGTCGTGTGGTCACTCGGAAATGATGCATCCGCATCATGCGGAATCAGCGTATGCACTGTGTGTGCGACGAACGGGCGCGGTTCGAAATGAACTTGCGAAATCAAATAGTTGATGATAAGACCCGCAATTCCTGTAAGGCCTGCGTAAAGCACATTTTTTCTGCTTTGCGTGTTCCCGAACACCCAGATTGTCAGCAGGATAAGGGCGTAAGCGACAATGGCATATTCCGTTATGAAGACCATAATGGAATCGAGAACCGAATTGTGATGAGATAGTCCATGGATGGCTTTAAATAGTTCGTAATTCAAATAATCACCTTTTGCATTTTTAATAGTAGACTCATTATACTCGTAAAAAGTTTCAAATCAAAAAAAGTTTGCCGGAAAGCGTGATGCTTGAAGAGAATTCGAAGGGGAGACAGTCTTTCTGGGGGGATTCTATGTGCAAAAAAAGAGATCCGGAATTCCGAATCTCTTCACAACGATTACAGTGCTTCAGGTCCTTCCTCGCCGGTGCGGATGTTGATCGTATTGCTGATTTCATAGACAAATATTTTTCCGTCGCCGGGTGATCCCGTTTTCAGAACCCTTTTAGCGATCTCAGTCACTTGATCAACAGGAACCTTGCTGACCACGATCTCAATTTTTAAACGCTCATATACATTGCTTTCTATTTTGACCCCTCGATAGAGCTCCGTATGTGCTTTTTGAAGGCCGCAGCCGTGAACATTGGAGAAGGTCAGAGAGGTTACTCCAATTTTTCCGAGTTCCTGTTTCAGCTTTTCAAAATTTGCCGGACGCGTTACAATTTCTACCTTGAACATTTGACCGCTCATAGCGTCACTCCTCACATAGTATCTTGATATGCTTTTTCCCCGTGCATCGTTAAGTCAAGCCCAAGTGACTCTTCTTCTTCGGTTGCGCGAAGGGGAAGGAAGAGGCCTACAATTTTAATAATAACGAAAGTGATAATGAATACAAAAACATAAGTGGCGGCGATGGCTACAATTTGTTTCCAGATTAAGCTGGCATCACCGTAGAATAATCCGTCCGCACCCGCCGAGTTAACAGAGGTAGTCGCGAATAATCCTGTTGCGATTCCGCCCCATGTGCCTCCGATGCCATGCAGCCCAAAGGCGTCGAGTGCATCATCATATCCGAATTTCTTTTTGAGCGAGAAAACCCCCCAGAAACAAACCGCACCGCCTATGATGCCGATAATAATAGAAGCGAACGGGGTGACAAATCCAGCTGCTGGTGTAATCGCCACAAGCCCGGCGATTGCGCCGGATACCGCTCCGAGCATCGTCGGTTTTTTGTTAATGATCCATTCTACTAAGATCCAGCCGGCAATCCCGGCTGCCGCTGCAGTGTTTGTGTTGATGAAGGCGTACATGGCCACCCCATCTAAGGTCAGGGCGCTGCCGACGTTAAAACCGAACCAGCCGAACCAAATCAAAGCCCCGCCTAAGAAGGTGTAAATGAGATTGTGCGGAGAAGGCGCTGTGCCTTCTTTCCGTTTTCCGAGCACAATAGCGAGAACAAGGCCTGCCACACCGGAGGAAATATGAACAACGTTGCCGCCGGCGAAATCGAGCGCGCCAAGCTGGCCGATCCAGCCGCCGCCCCATACCCAGTGCGCAACCGGCGTGTAAACTAAGGAAACCCATAAAACAGAGAATAAAAGAAAAGCGCTGAATCGCATCCGCTCTGCGAAAGCGCCGGAAATAATGGCTGTTGTCAGAACAGCGAACGTCATTTGGAACATCATAAATAATGAATGGGGAATGGTATCACTGTAATCTCCCGGATCAAATCCAACCCCTTTCAGACCGGCCCACTCCAGTCCGCCAATGATTGAATTGCCTGGTGCGAAGGCGAGTGTATATCCGAACAGCACCCAAACGATGGAAACGATGGCAATGGAAGAGAAACTGTGCATAGCAGTGCTCAGCACATTTTTGCTTTTTACCATTCCTCCATAAAATAACGCTAATCCCGGGGTCATCAGCCACACGAGTAAAGCGCAAAAGAACATAAAAACTGTATCGCCCATTTGCATGTCTCATTCCTCCGTATTTTTCAGAATAAAAGAATTATTATATTTCCTCATTATAGAGAAAAAAGAATGATAAAACATTTTCATGTAAGATTTCCTTACATGGTTTTTTAGGGAATGTTATCGAGGGTGTAAAGAATGGGAAATGGCATTTTTTAAGATTATAAGACTTTGTATCTATAAAAGATGCTGTCTATATGAGCGGAAAAGGGAATTGACAATAATTAGAATGTTTTATAGTGTATTAAGTGTACTAACTTAATTAATACACTAAGAGGAGGGTTCGTTATGAACAAAGGCGGCAGGCTCAGGAGAGCGATAAGTAAATCGATTCCAGCGACGTTCCGATTGTTTTTAGCCTTTAATTTTTTCGTATACGGCCTGGCGAAAGTAGTGATCGGCCAGTTTGGTGAGGTAACGCCTGGAATCGAGGCAGCTGCTGGGAAAGGATTTACTATTGCGTGGACATTTTTCGGGTATTCTCATGTTTATGAACTGTTCATAGGTTTCGGTGAAATCATTGCAGCTGTTTTATTGCTGATCCCGCGAACAGCTGCATTAGGGGCGGTTGTATTTATGCCGATTATTATGAACATCGTCTTGATTAACTATTGTTTTGACATTGGCGTGCAGGATCTTAGCACGATATTAATGGTGATGTGTCTCGTCCTGCTTTGGGTGGACCGCAGTAAATTCATGGGCATTTTCAGGCAGGAACCGTTAAACGGCGGGCAGGTGATGAAGCGATGACACCCTTTATGATGACAGTGCTTGCCGGTCTGTTCGTATGCACGACCTGCTACTTTTACATAAAAGAAAAATCATGAGAAATCGCTCCTTCTGGGTATTTCACAAGCATCTTATTGGGCATGTATATGTTCCCCGAAAGATCAGAAAACAGGGATAGGAATCAAAACGATTATCCGGCAGCTCGACATTCTGGGAATTTGGGTATAGGCTGCAGACTTGGAAGTGTCGCGCTTCAAGCGGCAATGCTGGAAACAAGTCCTTCCAACATGGCGGGGGCGACTTCAGGGTGTTTCAAACCAGAGGTTATTTAGAGTCGATTTTGTATTCGGTGATCCTTGGTCTTCTTTTTTGGAAAAGAAATTATGGCAGCCCATTTTGATAGGATGGGCATCATCATGATCATTGCGAGCGGAGCGAGCCTGTTTATAGCTGGGGGATTTGCGCCATGAATGAAAACTGCATCGTGAGAAAAGAGACAGGCGCTGGGTCTGTCTCTTTTTCTTGTTTAAGCTGTTCAAATAAAAAAAGGAAAATTGTATATCATAGCCAATGTTATTGTCTGACTTTTCAGTTATATTATGTGACATCGAATGTTAGAAAACTGCACATGTAACGAAAAACAGACAATATTGAAAGGGGAGCCGGCTATGACATTAAAAGAGAGCCAGCATCAATCCAACAGACTGAGCAATGAAGATCTGCTGCCTTTAGGACAGGAAAAACGAACGTGGAAAGCATTGAACTTTGCCTCCATTTGGATGGGATGTATACATAATATACCGACCTACGCGACGGTGGGCGGATTAATTGCGATCGGCCTCTCGCCTTGGCAGGTGCTGGCAATCATTATTACGGCATCGCTTATCTTGTTTGGCGCTTTGGCTTTAAACGGTCATGCGGGGACAAAATATGGGCTGCCGTTTCCGGTGATCATCCGGGCTTCTTACGGAATATACGGCGCGAATATTCCGGCGCTTCTAAGGGCGTTTACAGCGATCATGTGGCTCGGCATTCAGACCTTTGCTGGAAGCACGGCGCTGAACATTTTGCTTTTAAATATGTGGCCGGGCTGGGGAGAAATTGGCGGCGAGTGGAACCTTCTCGGCATTCACTTGTCTGGTTTGCTTTCATTTGTATTCTTTTGGGCCATTCATTTACTCGTATTGCATCACGGCATGGAATCGATTAAACGCTTTGAGGTATGGGCTGGTCCTTTAGTGTATCTGGTATTTGGCGGCATGGTATGGTGGGCCGTTGATATTGCCGGAGGATTGGGGCCGATCTATTCCCAGCCGGGAAAGTTCCATACGTTTTCAGAAACGTTCTGGCCGTTTGCTGCCGGAGTTACCGGCATCATCGGCATCTGGGCGACATTGATCTTAAATATACCTGATTTCACACGATTTGCTGAAACGCAAAAAGAGCAAATCAAAGGGCAATTTTACGGTTTGCCGGGAACCTTCGCGCTGTTTGCGTTTGCCAGTATTACAGTGACCTCCGGTTCGCAGGTTGCTTTCGGTGAGCCGATTTGGGACGTTGTCGATATTTTGGCGAGGTTTGATAACCCTTATGTCATCGTATTGTCCGTGATTACGCTGTGCATTGCCACGATCTCTGTAAACGTCGCCGCGAACATCGTATCACCCGCTTATGATATAGCGAATGCCCTGCCGAAATATATTAATTTCAAACGCGGCAGTTTTATCACTGCGTTGCTCGCTTTATTCACGGTTCCGTGGAAGCTGATGGAGAGTGCGACAAGCGTATATGCGTTTCTGGGCTTAATAGGCGGCATGCTTGGTCCGGTGGCAGGCGTGATGATGGCTGATTACTTTATCATTCGCAAACGGGAGCTCTCGGTAGATGACCTGTATTCTGAAACAGGGCGTTATGTGTATTTTAAAGGCTACAATTACCGTGCGTTTGCAGCCACGATTTTGGGCGCGATGATCTCACTGATTGGTATGTATGTTCCTGCGTTGAAGAGCTTATACGACATTTCCTGGTTTGTAGGTGTGCTGATTTCATTTCTTTTCTATATTGTTCTGATGCGTGTTCACCCGCCGGCTTCGTCGACGATTGAGACGTTTGAATCTGGGCAGGTTCGTCGGGCTGAATAAGATCTATTTCACGGTATATTTTCATATTTTTGAAATGGTTTTCCATAAATAGAACATTTATAATTGTTTTAGAAATCTATCCTAAAACGAAATGGGAATCGAATATGAGAAAATTGTACTTTCTTCTGTTGGCAGGTGTTTTAACGTCTGTTATCCTCGCTTTCGTTTTTGATAAGACAAAAGCGAATGAGGAAGGGTCTGGAGATTACCTATATGTTTCGCCAAATGGCAGTGATCAAAATGAAGGGACAAAAGACAAGCCGTTTCGTACACTGGCACATGCTTCAGAGGAGGCTGCCGCCGGCACAACCGTGATGATTCGGGGAGGCACGTATCATGAAACCCTTGAGGTAAAGCACAGCGGTACAGACGGAAAACCGATCACGTTCCGAAACTATGAAAATGAAAAAGTCGTGATCAGCGGAGAATCCATTGCGGACGCAGAATATGAAACACCGCTCATTCATATTCACGATAAACACGACATTGCCATCAGCGGTTTAACGATTCAAGATCTTTCTGTTTCATCTGAGGAAGCAACTGCTATGGGGATTTATGTATCGGGCTCCAGCAGTCATATTGCGATTCAGAACAATCATGTCCGGGACATTAAGACAACAGCGGATGAAGGAAATGCCCACGGAATCGCAGTCTATGGGACTGGCAGCATGAAAGACATTCAAATCGAGGACAATACTGTAGAGAATCTGACGCTTGGAGCGAGTGAAGCGGTTGTGCTGAACGGAAATATTGACGGCTTCACCGTTGCGGGCAATGTGGTCCGCAACAATAACAACATCGGGATCGACCTTATCGGGTATGAGGGAACCGCGGCGAAAAACGATTACGTGCGAAACGGAGTCGTAGAAAACAATACGGTTTATCAAAACTCAACTTACGGAAATCCTGCTTATGGAGATGATTACTCAGCGGGCGGGATATATGTCGATGGAGGGCACAGTATCAAGATTAAGAAAAACACAGTTTACAATAATGATATTGGGATTGAAGCAACGTCTGAACACAAAGGGAAATACGCAACCGCTATTCAGATAACAGACAACAAAGTGTACAACAATGCGTACACCGGTATTTCAGTCGGAGGGTATGACAAAAAGCGGGGCGGCACCAGCAATTCTCTGATTGCCCGCAACATTATGTACCGGAATGACACTAAGGGGCTGTATGGCGGCCAGCTGCTGCTGCAGCACGACACAAAAAACAACACAATCGAAAAGAATATATTGACGGCCAGCGATTCAAGGTTATTTATTGGAAACGATTTTACGGCAAATGAAGGCAATACGGTCAATCATAACGTGTACCATAAGGAAACGGATCAAGACGGTATATGGATGTGGAAAAAGAATGAATACGATTCGTTTGCAGCGTATCGAAAAGCGACAAATAACGATCAGCAATCCATTTATGCCGATCCGATGTATCGTGATGAAGAGTCCTATGACTTTACGTTAGATCCTGATTCACCTGCGCGGCCGGTCATTGAATAACATACAATCATCGGCGTCCTCTGCCATTCAACGGAGCAGGACGCCGATTTTTATATGCAAAAAAAGACTGCCGGGTTTTTCGGCAGTCTGAGAGTTATTCCGCAATAGACACTTTCCCTTCAGCCTCAGCAGGTTTCTGGCTCCACGCGTAGAGAAGCAAAGCAATCAGAACGAACAGCCCCGCTGATAAATAAATGGCAGAGAAGCCAGCAGACGCTACAAACAATCCGAACACATACGAACCTACAGCAATTCCGCTGTCAAAGAAGGTAAAGAACGTTGCCGTCGCAAAACCAGAGCGGTGAGCCGGAGATTTCTGGATCGCCAATGTTTGCATGCAAGGAACAATTGAACCGTATCCGAGACCGATAACCGCTCCTGAAAGCAGAAGCATCATGCCGCTATGTGTAAAGGACAGCATGCAGAGCCCTACTGAGAAAATCATGATTGATGGATAAATGACAATGCCCGGTCCGACTTTGTCGAACAATTTCCCTGTGAACGGGCGTGCAATCATCATTGTCACCGCGAAGCAAACAAAGAAATATCCGCTGACATTCGAAAGATCAACTGATTTGGCGAATACAGACAAATACGCTGTGACAGTTGAATAACAGAAAGAAATAAATAAACCGACCGTCGCGATCTTAAGTGCGCCTTTTTCGAACATATCCGAGAAGGAAAAACGGAATACAGTCGTGCCGCTGTCTTGGTTTTGAGGCACCTTTATCAAGAACGAAACAAGCAAGCCTGCAACCATAAACAGCGCAAAGGCTGTAAAGAATACAGAAAAGTTTACGACCTTCATCAAGTTCAGCCCAAGGAAAGGCCCGATTGCCATGGCGAGGTTCATAGACATGGCAAAGTATCCAAGCCCTTCACCGCGGCGTTTGGCCGGGATAATGTCGGCTGCAATTGCACCTGTAACAGTCGTTAAAATGCTGAACCAAATCCCTTGGAAGAAGCGCAATCCGAGCAGCAGGTAAAAGTTATGAATCGGCATATACAGAAAAGACGAAAGGGCGAATAACGCCATAGAGACGATCGCCATTCTTTTCTTCCCGAAACGCTCAACAATGGCTCCGGAGAAAGGCCGTGTAATGATCGCAGACAGAAGGAACAGGCTGATTAAAAGCCCGCCCTGTGATTCTGTGCCGCCAAGCTCTTGAATCGTATAAATCGGCAGGACAGTTAAAAATGTATAAAAGAACACAAACACAAATAAATTGACAAGCAGGACCATAATAAAATCCTTGGTCCATATCGCATCCGCTTTTTTCAAATGTATGTCACTTCCTTATTTTCATTGTTGTAAAAACATGCGAAATAAATGAGAAAAAGCTTCCTTTTCTTCATCTGGGAAATCCGCAAGCAGCTCTTCCTCGAATTTCAGCATTTTCACATTGATTTCTTCGTATTTTTTCTCAGCTTCTTTTGTGAGGACAACAAGTTTCTCCCGTTTGTCTTCACCTTGCCGTCTCTGTACCCAGCCGTTTTCTTCCAGCCGTTTGATCGTCCGCGTCACAGTCGGCGCTTCCACATTTAAATAGGACCAAATCTCTTTTTGAGTCATTGGTCCGATCGTACGCAAACAATATAAAACTGACCATTGAGAGGAATAAAGGCCGAATGGCTCCAGCTGTTCATTGGCTTTCTTGGCAATCAGGCGGGCGCTTTGGTTGATTTGATGAATGAGGTGTCTGTTGACGTAGGTCATTTCGGTCTCCTTCTAAAAAACTTACCTAAGTAACTAATCGCTTATTTAATTCTACAGGAGCGGTGAAGGGATGTAAAGATAAAAATGTAGTGACACGAAATAGTTTGCTGAAGCTGAAAAAGTTTGTTTCACCCCTTGTCCTTATTGAGTTTTTAGCATATTCCCAAAAGAATGCTAATACACTGTTACAAACCTAACAAAGAGAGTGTTTGAGGTGAGGGATCGTGGGCATATTTCACAAACTTACTTTTAAAACCATACAACGAAGAAGCGGCATACTGAACGACTCTTTACAGAATACGGATCTCATTTCACACTTCTCACATCCATTTTAGGGAGGTCGAGTGGTGTGCACGATTACATCAAAGAGCGAACAATCAAGATAGGAAAGTACATCGTGGAGACAAAGAAAACCGTTCGTGTCATTGCGAAGGAATTTGGTGTTTCCAAAAGTACAGTACACAAGGATTTAACAGAGCGTCTGCCTGAAATTAATCCTGACTTGGCAAACGAAGTGAAAGAAATACTCGATTATCATAAATCCATCAGGCATTTAAGAGGAGGAGAAGCGACAAAACTGAAATATAAAAAAGACGATATTCTCGAAGGAGAACCTGTTCAGCAATCGTAATCACTTGCTGTCATCACCCAGCAGTGTCTTCCCTGAAATCGTTCATAAAACATCCGCAAAAATTTGTAAAGAACTTAATGTGCTTCCAACTTTTTTTCTATATTTTATGATAATATATATAATTAGGGCACAATGTGGATATTTACTGTGAAACAGATTTTCAAGGAGGATATAAATAGATGTTTGCAAGGGATATTGGTATTGACCTCGGTACTGCAAATGTACTGATCCATGTTAAAGGTAAAGGAATTGTTTTGAATGAACCTTCCGTAGTTGCACTTGATAAAAACAGCGGCAAAGTGCTGGCGGTTGGCGAAGAGGCAAGACGAATGGTTGGACGTACACCTGGGAATATTGTTGCGATTCGCCCGCTGAAAGACGGAGTTATCGCTGATTTTGAAGTAACAGAAGCAATGCTCAAGCATTTTATTAACAAGCTGAATGTAAAAGGCCTGTTCTCAAAACCGCGCATGCTCATTTGCTGCCCGACGAATATCACATCCGTTGAGCAGAAAGCAATCAAAGAAGCTGCAGAAAAAAGCGGCGGTAAACATGTGTACCTTGAAGAAGAACCTAAAGTTGCCGCTATCGGCGCGGGTATGGAAATATTCCAGCCAAGCGGTAACATGGTTGTAGACATCGGAGGCGGGACGACGGATATCGCTGTTATTTCAATGGGCGATATTGTCACCTCCTCTTCTATTAAAATGGCTGGGGACAAGTTTGACATGGAAATCTTAAATTACATCAAACGCGAGTACAAGCTGCTGATCGGCGAACGTACTGCGGAAGATATTAAGGTTAAAGTCGCAACGGTTTTCCCAGACGCACGTCACGAGGAAATTTCCATTCGCGGGCGGGACATGGTTTCCGGTCTTCCAAGAACAATTACAGTAAACAGTAAAGAAGTTGAAGAAGCCCTTCGTGAATCTGTCGCTGTTATTGTGCAGGCTGCGAAACAAGTGCTTGAAAGAACACCGCCTGAACTTTCCGCTGATATTATTGACCGCGGTGTTATCATTACCGGCGGAGGCGCGCTCTTAAACGGCCTTGACCAGCTGCTTGCAGAAGAGCTGAAGGTACCGGTCCTCGTCGCTGAAAATCCTATGGATTGCGTAGCCATCGGCACAGGTGTCATGCTTGATAATATGGACAAGCTTCCTAAACGCAAACTAAGCTGATTTCACAAACCTCATTCTGAAAAAGAATGAGGTTTTTTTTATGGAAAAGCCTTCACGAATGGATGATTAATGACGATAATAAGATAAAATACTGATTTTTATTATAGAACGAACGTTCCTATATGACAACTGGAAAAAATGCCATTTTAGAGGTGGGAAATTTGTTAAAAGGATTATATACAGCAACATCCGGAATGATTGCCCAGCAGCGCAGAACGGAAATGCTTTCAAATAATATCGCAAACGCCAATACATCAGGATATAAAGCAGAACAAGGCTCCATGCGCGCCTTTCCTGAAATGCTGCTCAGCAGAATAGAATCAAAATCTCCGGCCGGAACATCGAAGACAGAAATCGGTTCTGTGAATACCGGTGTGTATATGCAGGAACTTAAGCCTCTTTTCACACAGGGAAGCCTTAAGTCCACAGATCAGCCTACAGACATCACATTGGTCGAAAATCAAGTGCCGGTTCATGCGGAAACCAATGAAAACGCAGCTCTTTTTTATCCGGTTCAGACAGCGGACGGAATCCGTTATTCAAAAAGCAGCACATTTTCACTAAATGAGAATAATCAGCTGACGATCAATGGAAATCCTATTTTATCAACGGATGGCCAGCCAATCACTGTTGATAATGAGAATTTCACTGTGTCTGAAAACGGTACTGTGACAACGAACGGGCGGACAGCCGGCCAGATTGATGTCAGAATGGCGGAGGATGTCCGCGATCTGAAACGGGACGGAAATGATTTGTACAGCACGGCGGACGGCAATGATCTGCCAAGCGCAGCTGGAAATAACCAGGTATCCTATTCATTAAACCAAGGCGTCTCTGAGCTTTCAAACGTGGATGTGACAAGCGCCTATACAGAAATGACTGAAGCGTACAGATCGTTTGAGGCCAATCAGAAGGTGATTCAGGCTTACGATAGAAGTATGGATAAAGCAGCCAATGAAATCGGAAAAATCTAAGATAACGGAAGAAAAAACGGGGGACATCAACTATGCTCAGGTCAATGCTAACGGCATCAACAACCTTAAACCAGCTACAGCAGCAAATTGACACAATCAGCAGCAACCTTTCAAACAGCAACACAACCGGCTATAAGGCAAAAGATACGAATTTTTCTGAGCTTGTCAGACAGCAATTCGATCAGGTTGATGAAAAAAATGAGGACGTGGCAAAAGCCCGAAAAACACCGCCCGGCTTGCGCCTTGGCGTTGGGGCGATGATGAATTCACGCCTTGTGTCTGATCAGGGAAGCATTCAGAAGACGGATCGCGACCTGGATATCGCGTTTACGTCTCCATACCAATATCTTCAGGTGAACGTAAATGGAAACCGCCAGTACACGAGGGACGGAGCACTGTATGTAACGCCTTCAGCTGCGAATGCCAACCAGCTTCAGCTCGTTACTGGAAATGGGCATCCGGTGCTTGATGAAAACGGCAATACAGTGAACATCGACAGCTCAATGAAGAATATCACCATCAATGAAACCGGCACCTTAACCGCATCTGACGGAAACGCGGTCCAGCGGTTTAATCTCGGAGTGGTCCAAGTGAATAACCCTCAAGAGCTGAAATCGGAAGGGAATAACCTTTTCTCTATTGATAATGCGGCAGCTTTTGAAGAGCTGAATGGGGCTAATAGACAGGACATCGGCATGCAGCAGGGCTCGCTTGAGATGTCCAATGTTGATATTTCAGAACAAATGACAGATTTGATCACATCCCAGCGTTCCTATCAGCTGAACAGCAGAACGATTACAATGGGAGATCAAATGCTCGGTTTAATTAATTCAGTCAGATAATAAGAAATGGGCGTTTTCAATCAGCCGCGCATGATAAAAAAAGCGGCTTTTTCGAAATCGTCCTTTTTTTTGTAGTATTCCGTGATGTCTTCTAAAAGCACTTCTAAATCCACCCAAGCTTCAATTTTTTCTAACTCAAGTACATATTCGAGCAGCAGATCATAGGGGTCTTCAACTGATGTATAGAGCGCCTCAAGCGTTTTTAATTTTAAATAAATGGTTTGAATGTCTACCCTTTCAGATAATTCTTTCCCTTTTTGCAGGATGGCTTTCGCTTCTGTGATCTGTCCTGTTTTAAAAAGCGCTCTGACAGATTCGTACACACAGTGCAGATACGAGACTGGAGAATTCGTTTCAAATGCTTGATTCTTTAATACTTTTGTAAAGTAAAGAAGCGCTTCCTGGTCTTTTTTTTCGGTCGCTTTTAAAAAGCCAAGATTATAATAAGCGTGGCATAGCAGGTTTTCGTCATGTAATTGCCGGGTTTTCCTAATGATTTCTTCGAAAAGCTGCTCAGCTTTTTCATACCGTTCTTGATCAATATAATTAACGGCAAGCAAAAGTTTGCAGGTGATCACCTTTTTGATATAGCCGAATTGTTGTAAATAGATGTCTAATGCTTTTTTGACGTATTGGATGGAAAGCGGCGGTGATTTCATCAAGTAGTAGGCGCCGGCGGTTTGATAATATAAATCAGCGGCTTCAAACGTGTTTTGGATGGCGGCCAGGTACTGTTCAGCTTTTTTAAAATGATTCACTGCATGTTTCGGAGCTGTTTTTACCATTTCGTATAATCCTGAGAAAAAATACAGATAATATTTCAATTCATCATCCATTTTGTCTTCCAGACGGTATAGATCATCGAACAATGCATCTAGTCCGTTCTGGTTTTCGAAAAGCAGCTGATGGCGGGCCTGAAACAATTGATAACGCATCCAAAGTTTTGTGTTCTTTTTGAACTTCGGAAGGTGCTGGTCAATTTTTTCTTTCACTGAGCAAACGTGATTCATTTTGCGTTTGCTTATTGCGGAATACCAATCGTCTAACATGTTTTGCATCCTTTTTTCAATAAACTTCGAAATCATTTTCCTACCTCTTTGCTATTGGTAAAATCTATAATTATCATATCATAACTATTGACGGCTCTCATTGACAGTTGGTTACATCTTAGCGCCTGTTGAAAAAGAGTTTAATTCATAATATACTTTTCAAATGTACAGAATGGATCTTTGATGATTGCTATACATACTAATGCAGATGAAGGAGATGTCAAGAGAATGCTTGATACTCAGCAAATTAAAGAAATTATTCCTCACCGTTATCCGTTTTTGCTTGTAGACCGGATTACGGAAGTTGAAGAGGGCAAACGGGCAAAAGGCTATAAAAATGTAACCGCAAATGAAGAGTTCTTTAACGGACATTTTCCTCAGTATCCGGTCATGCCCGGCGTGTTAATCGTAGAAGCGCTTGCTCAAGTCGGAGCTGTTGCGATGCTGATTAAAGAAGAAAACCGCGGCAGACTGGCATTCTTTGCAGGCATTGATAATTGCCGGTTTAAAAAACAAGTCAAGCCTGGTGATCAGCTTCATCTCGAAGTGGAAATCACTCGTGCGCGCGGAACAATCGGGCGCGGAAAAGGCGTTGCTACAGTCGATGGCGAAGTCGTTTGCGAAGTCGAACTGACTTTTGCTCTCGGAGAGTAAATGAAAAAAGGCAGATGGGCAGCGGCACGCACATTTGTCTTTTTTTCTTTCAAAACATGAGAAAAGCAGGTGATTGTATGTGGAATGAATTTAAGGCCTTTGCCATGCGCGGAAACATCGTTGACCTCGCGATTGGTGTTGTAATAGGCGGCGCATTCGGGAAGATCGTCACATCTCTAGTCAATGATATCATCATGCCTTTGGTGGGCTTGCTGCTGGGAGGGCTTGATTTTTCAAACCTTTCGTTTACATTTGGCGATGCTGTGGTGAAGTACGGCAGCTTTATACAGACGATTGTGAATTTCTTAATCATATCGTTTTCCATTTTTATTGTGATTCGGATTTTAAATGGATTAAGGCGCAAAAAAGAAGCAGAAGAAGAAGCGGCGGCGGAAGCGCCGGATGCTCAAGAGGAGCTGCTGAAAGAAATCAGAGATCTGCTGAAGCAGCAGACAAGGTCGCCGGAATAAAGAAAACCGCCGTTCAAACGGCGGTTTTTTAATGAAGGACATACTTCTTCAAAATGTCCATAGTGGTGCTTTTCGCTTCTGTACCGGTTCCATCAATGTTCGTCACGAAACTGTATGCCCCGTGCTCGGTTTTGACAAAGCCTGTATACCAGCCGATGCCTGAGCCAGAGCCGGTTTTTCCATAAAGCGTATAGTGATCTTCATCTTCCTGAATCATCATCCGTTTTACCGTCTTCATGACGTTTTTGTCAAATGGGAGTTTTTCTTTGTATAACGATTCCATAAAATCTGTTTGTTCTAAAGGAGAGATTTTGAGAGTGCTGCTTAGCCAGAATTGGTCAATTCCGCCGCTGATGTCTCGGTTGCCGTAACTTATTTTTTCAACCCATTTTTTCATTCGCTTTTCTCCGATGTCGCGGGCCATTGCTTGGTAATACCAAACAACTGAATATCTCATAGCGGAGCCAAGCGTGTGATCTTGGTTCCAAACGTCAAGTTCCCGTTTGACGCCGTCCCAGTATTTGATGTCATATTCATCTTTAACAGCGCCTGTTTGTAATCCGATAAGCGCATGAGGAACTTTAAATGTCGACTGCGGCGCAAATCTTTGTTTTGCGCGCTGATCGTTGTAGACAAAGGTTTTTTCGTTTTTTAGATCCCGCAATATAAAAGTGCCGTCGTGATCTGTGAAGAATTCATCAACCTTCAGCTTTTTCGAATTTGTGTTTTTCTCAGCAGCTTCTGCTTCTGTAGGTGTCTGTAGACTTGATGTCATGAGGAGAGCCGCACCGATAAGTGATAAAAAGATTGCTTGCATCTTTCGCTTACTCATATTTTCACCTCTGCACCTGAAGAGGGGACATGTCCCTCTCATTTATATTTTTTGCTTAAACGCCTCAATCAGTTTTGTTCCTGTATAGCCCTCTTTTACAAGGGATTCCAGAAGGGTTTCAGTGCCCTGCTGTTTTCTTGTGACCATTTGTCCGTAGATTAAAACCTGTATGCTTTCCTCCAGCTTGACAATATTTTTCACTGCCGCTGTCAGCTGGGCGGGGCGATTGCTTTTTTTCGTGATCGTTACAAATACTGTGGCTTCAGTTTGGCTGTTTTGAAGCTGTTCGAAAAAAGACAGGTGCTCTTTCGCTACAAGCGCTTCAATCAGCCAGTGATTTTCACCGTCTTCTTTATTGATAATCAGTCCGTCAATAAGGGGAAACTGTTCAATTGATTTCTCTTCCTTGTCCACTCGTTCCACATTCAGGTCAACCAGTTTAAAGGTTTTCATTTCTATTCTCACCCCGATTACTTCCAAAGATTTCTTGCCTTCCATTATAACATAAACGTTTTAGAGGAAAAAACGTGCAATGCCGGGAGTAAAGAACTTTGTATTGGCGAAACATTTAATAATTTCAATTTTTTCATTATACTGTAACTGACTATGGATTACGGAGAGATGTGTATGAATCAATTTCGCTTAAAAGAAATTTATATTGACGGCACTCCTTCTGAAAACCGTTTAATTCAAAAGGAAGTAACATATATGTTAAGCCGTAAAGAAGTTTTTGAGGTCCATCTGAACAAAAAAAGAAGGATAAGCTTTTTATACGAAACGCAAGACGGCATGGAGCAATATAAAATCGAGCTGTCAATGCCGGAAAAAAAACTGAGCTTTCAGTGGTTTGCATGGGATGGCTCTTCCTATGTGTGTATGAATACGCAAAATTGGCTGACAAAGCAAATATTTTTCCGGTTTTTAAAAAGTACATATTTCTTTAAAGGGAAAAAACAAAAGATGTTTTTAGCTGAAGGAAAAATGAAAACAAAAGATAAAAACAGAGGCTGAAATTCATTTTTAAGCGTTTTTCTTTTCTCATTGCATCATCTACAATACATATAAGCGCAAGGAGAGGAGGAATCGCATGTTCAATCAGGTTATGCTTGTCGGACGTCTTACAAAAGATCCTGAGCTTCGCTACACTTCCGCCGGTGCGGCAGTCGCACACGTGACGCTCGCGGTAAACCGCAGCTTCAAGAATGCTTCAGGTGAAATCGAGGCCGATTACGTCAATTGCACGCTTTGGAGAAAAACCGCTGAAAACACAGCGTTATATTGCCAAAAAGGTTCTCTCGTCGGCGTTAGCGGACGGATTCAGACAAGGAGCTATGAAAACGCAGAAGGCGTTAACGTGTATGTAACAGAAGTGTTGGCTGACACTGTTCGTTTTATGGACCCTAAACCCCGTGAAAAAGCTGCCGATTGACAAACCCCTGATCCTCCCGTTTTCTATCCTTTCACGATTATTCGAATCTCCGCATCATCCCCTCAAAATTGACCAGTCGACCAGGCTGGTCTTTCTTTTTATGATATTTAGGATAAATTGGTTCTTATGATGCATTTTTACTTAACAACACTTAAAATTATTGATTGTATTTTTTGAGAAACTTATAATTACTTAAAGATGATAAATCAGAAAAGGAATGAGGGCGTGTACCAAGAAGAAAGGTTAGTAGCGATTTTGGATTTTTTAAAACAGCATAACCGAATTACAACGGAGCAGATCTGTACGTTTCTTCAAGTCTCAAGAGATACAGCCAGACGGGATCTAGTGAAGCTGGAGGAACAGAATGCCATCATCCGCACAAGGGGCGGTGCCATTTTGCCGACTGTGCATCAGAAAATTCAAAGTTATTCCGGCCGCCTGAATACAGTGTCCGAGGAAAAAAGCGAGATCGGCAGGCTTGCCGCATCGCTCATTCATAATGGTGACCGGGTGATTTTAGATGCCTCTACAACCGTTCAGGCATGTGCAGAGCATATGAATGCGGATGATTGCACGGTGATTACCAACTCGATTAATCTGGCCGAAGTCCTGTCCGATAAAGAAGGAATTGAAATCTACCTGTTAGGGGGCAAACTGGAAAAGGAGCACCGCTTTCTGTACGGTGCCTCTGTGATTGAAAAGCTCTCAAGCTATCACGTCGATAAAGCGCTGATCGGTGTGGTCGGCATTTCTGAGCATAGCATTACAATTGCACATGAGGAAGATGGCATGGTGAAGCGAAAAATGATTCAGCAGGCAAAGCAGGTGATCGCGCTTGCAGATCATTCGAAACTGGGAAGTACCAGTTTTTATCAGTATGCGGAGCTGAGCGAAATCGATCTCTTGGTCACAGACAGGCTGCCGAATCAGGCATTTTGTGATTTGCTTGACCGTAACGGGGTGGAACTTCTCGTAACAGAGCAGGATGAAGGAAAGGGCTGACAAACGTGAAATTAATTGCGATTGACTTAGATGGAACCTTACTCAACAGCAAGCATCAAGTAAGCTTGGTAAATGAAAACGCGCTGCGGCAGGCGCAGCGGGACGGCATTGAAGTGGTGGTGTCAACTGGGCGCGCTCATTTTGACGTCATGTCGATTTTTGAGTCGCTCGGGATCAAAACGTGGGTCATCAGCGCGAACGGCGCCGTCATTCACGATCCTGACGGCAGGCTTTATCATCAGGAAACCATTGAGAAACAACGGGCGTATGACATTCTCTCATGGCTTGCGTCGGAAAACTATTATTACGAGGTATTTACAGATTCAGCCATTTATACCCCGCAAAACGGCAGAGAGCTTCTTGAAGTTGAACTGGACCGATTCAGAAGCGCAAATCCGGAAGTGGATCTTTCTGTCCTTATGCAGGCGGCCGAAGTGCAATACAGCCAATCGGGCTTCGCTTACATTGGCTCGTTTCAAGAGCTGTTTGAAACTGATCAGCAGATCGACTTTTATAATATTCTCGGTTTTTCTTTCTTCAAAGAGAAGCTTGAGGCAGGCTGGAAAAGATATGAACATGCTGAAGATTTAACACTTGTCAGTTCGGCTGAGCATAACTTTGAGCTTTCTTCCCGCAAAGCTTCCAAGGGGCAGGCGCAGGCGCGGCTTGCGGAACGGCTGAATATTCCGATCGAAGAAACCGTGGCTGTCGGTGACAGCTTAAACGACAAATCGATGCTGGAGGCTGCGGGAAAAGGTATAGCGATGGGCAATGCGCGGGAAGATATCAAAGCGATGGCCGACGCTGTAACCTTGACCAATGACGAACACGGCGTCGCACATATGATTAAACATTTACTGTAGGTTTATATGCTGCATTAAAAGTGCATCCTGTTAATAACCGGCGTAACGGATTCTCTGGACATTCCGGCGTGACGGCTACGAACGGAAAAAAGCTGGCTCTTTCAAAGAGCCAGCTTTTTTATAGTCATGATCATCGCGCTGAGGTGCTTAATGTAAACAATTCTTCGAGTGCCTGTGTGGAAAGCTCGGTAATCCAGTTTTCACTTTGGATAATTTGGTCGTTCAGGGTTTGTTTCGATTCGAGCATGACATCAATTTTTTCTTCGATTGTTCCCGTCGTAATCATTTTATGAACGTGGACAAAGCGCTCCTGGCCAATGCGGTATGCCCGGTCAGTGGCCTGGTTTTCAACCGCCGGGTTCCACCATCTGTCATAATGGATGACGTGATTGGCGGCGGTCAAATTGAGCCCGGTGCCTCCAGCTTTTAATGAAAGAATCAGTGTCGGGTATTCTTTATTCTGGAATTTCTCAACGAGTGTGTCCCGCTCCTGCTTGGAGAGACTCCCGTTTAAAAATTGCACGGGTTCGCCGAACGTTTTTTCAAGCAGCCGTTTCATCATGTTCCCCATCTGAATGTATTGCGTGAAAATGAGGCAGCTTTCGTTTTGGGCGCGGATCGCCGTCATGAGTTCCAGCAATTTTTCGAGCTTAACTGATCTGCCGGCCAGCAATTCGGTCTGATCTTCCTTTAAATAAAGCGCGGGATGATCGCATATTTGTTTAAGCCGTCCGAGCATGCTGAGGATCAGCGCTTTTCGCTGCATGCCGGTCAGTGATGTCATATGGTCAAATGTGTCTTTGACAAGCTGCTCATATAGTGACGCCTGTTCGGCTGACAGTGGGATAAATTCTTTTTCTTCCAGCTTTTCAGGAAGATTAAGCGCGACCTCTTCATCCCGTTTCGTCCGCCTGAGAAGGAATGGTCGGATTAATTGTTGAAGCTGTCCGATTCTTTTTTCGTCCCGGTCTTTTTCGATCGGCAGCACATAGCGTTTATGGAACCCCGTCAGACTGCCGAGGTAGCCTTTATTCATGAAGTCAAAAATGGACCACAGCTCGGTTAAACGGTTTTCCATTGGCGTGCCGCTCAGCGCGATATGGTGAAGCCCTTTAAGCTTTCTGATTGCGCGTGATTGCTTCGTATGCGCGTTTTTAATATTTTGCGCTTCATCAAGGCAGATTGTGTTCCATGTCACAGAAGACAGCTCTTCCGAATCGGCGTGCGACAATCCGTATGAAGTGAGTACCACATCTGCGTTTTCGTAATGCGCGTCGAAATCATCACCTTTTGGCCGGCGCGGCCCATAATGGAGCGCGACAGTCAGGTCAGGAGCAAAGGTTTGAAGCTCCCGCTGCCAGTTGCCGAGTACGGATGTCGGTGCGATAATCAAATTCGGTGTTTTTTGCCGGCCGCTTTCCTTCACGTGAAGGAAATAGGCGATCATTTGAATCGTTTTTCCAAGGCCCATGTCGTCAGCCAGACAGGAGCCAAAACCGCTTTCCCGCAGAAACAGCAGCCAGTTCATGCCGTATTTCTGATAGGGGCGGAGCGTGCCTTTGAAAGAAGGACTGACTTCGTGATCCGGCAGGTTTTCAGCGGCAGTAAGCTTCCGAATCAGTGACCGGAGCTGTTTAGACAGATCGAATTGAATGCCGGCAAAAGCGGATGTATCAATCAGATCTGAATCCTCAAGCCCGCCTTCCTCTTGATCCATTAGTTCGCGCGACAGAATATCAGACATGTGGAGTCCTTCTGATTCCGCTTTTTCCATCAGGCGTTTCATCTGTTTGATAAACTGCGGATCGATTTTGACCCATTGCCCGCGGATATTAACAAGGCGCCTGTTGCTGGCGACAAGCTCATTAAATTCGGCCTCAGTCAGCTCAATTCCATTTGTTGCAAACCGCCAGTTGAAATCAAGCAGCGCATTCATGCCGACAAATGACTCGCCGCGCGGGGCGGATGACACCTTTGCCTTCAGCATCATGTTGCTGTCTCTGACAATTTGCCACCAGGACGGCAGAAGAATTTCAACGCCCATATCGACAAGCGTTTCACTCGCTTCTGACAGAAAGATCCAGGCTTCTTCCTCCGAGATCAGAGTGGTCCCGGAATCAAATGACAGCCACGGAACCGTTCTGTGAAAGCGGTCTTGCTCACGCGCGATTTTATCGCTGTGCGCCTGCCATGATTTTTTGAGGCTTTTCAGCCCGTCAAAGAATTCAACAGCGCCGTTCTTTTTATCGCGTAAAAACAGTTCGATTTTCCAATCGTCTCCGTCAAAATCTGGCTCATTTAAGCGCAGGCCGACTGTAAATGGAGATTGATCGTCAATCCAGCCGATGCCTTCAAGAAAATCCTCTTCATCAAGAAAATGTCCGCGGAATGACGTGACCGCAGGCGATTTCTCCTTGATGTGTTCCCATTTCTCCTGCAGGTCATCGTCGTATTGGATGTAATCCTGCACTGCGGCGGAAAACCAATCCGCCGTAAAGCCATCCAGCATATTATCGCGGTCCTTCCAGCGAAAAACACCGTTTGTCCATGCTTCATAGTCAGGCAGATAATCACCGTCTGCGATAAATTCATAGATGGTTGATGCCGCCTCAATCAGCGGCTCCGTTTCCTCTGTAAGCTGCACGGAGCTGAATGAGTTGAACGAGTTTTTGCCGAGAAGCTCTACAGTCATCCATGGAGAAAGCAAAACAGCGGTTGTCCCGATGAAGCTGACATCCTCAAGAAAGGTTCCGTAAAATGAGGATTCATGCCATTGGAACAAATGCCTCTTCATATGGCTGTAGGGAAGGGGCTGCTCATTCTCATCAAAGGCTGAGAGCGTAAATGACCCATCTTCCATTTGTTCGACGTGAATGAGTATTTCTTTAAGACTCGCCATCAATCAACTTTCCTTTCTGCAGTTCTTCTTGAAGCGCGCGCAGGCGCTTATAATGCGAGCTCAGCTGCTCAATATACCGCTCCCACACCTTCAATTTCTTCGCTTTTCTGTACAGGGTGCGCAGTTTTTTTAAATGCCGGGCGGCTTCCTTGTACGAGCTGCGGTTTTTCTGATCGATAAAAAAGGCCACTTCTCTGTGGTAAGCCGGGATAAGCGCCTCCGGGTCGCCCGCTGCAATTTCTTTCAGCATCATTTTATCCATTTCATAGATGGAAAAGCCGACAAGGCTGTGAATTTCGATCCACTCGGCATACCGTTTTTGCTCATATAAATGATGGCTGTATTCTGTGAACGTATACGGCAGGCAGCCTGCAGCATAGCGTTCAAACAGCGCTTGGTCATTGGTTTGCTTCACATAGGCATTCAGCAGAAGAAACAGCTCGCCAATCACGTCGCGAATTTCTTTAAACGGCTTATCGAGTTTCGTATAACCCATCGCAATCGGTTCGATTCGCTGATACCATGTTTTCAGCCTTTTCCAATCTTTTTTGGCAGTGATTTCACTCAGCCATTGAAACGTATATGGCAGCGCATCCGGCGGGAATTGACCAGCTTCTGCAAAAATAACATCATCATTCTTTTGCAGGAATTCCAAATGCAGGCGCCCGAATTGCAATTCAGGAGAAAAGCGCCGTCCGGCCTCTTTTTTCAAAATGTCCTGTTCGCGCGCCACCCATTTTGGCCGCGACAGCAACGCGCTCCAAATTTCACCGAAAATGCGGATTCGTTCATATTGGAAAATATCTTCTTTCAAGAGCAAATGCCGGATAACATCGGGTGTTTTCTCCAAAAACGGATCAAGCGCAAATGACAGCGCGTATGTTTTTAATTTATCAATAGAGCTGTAGATCGTATCCATCAGCTGTTCAACATACGGATTGAGGGAATAAAAGTCTTGATCGGGGTTCAGTTTGCCCGCTTCAATCAATGTAAACATGCGAAGCCACACCGCAATCGCGGAATGAATCTGGTACAGGTTTTTTAGCTCCGGCTTGTTTGGCGTGTGCTTTTTTAAAGCGGACAGGTAGCCGTAATAGAGGCCCTGCATATTTTGGCTGCCTTCCGGCGTGCGCGCCTGCCAGAGAGAGAACTCTGAATCAAAAAAAGCAAGCCAGCTTGAAAGCGATTCTTCATTAGGAAGCACTTTTTCCTGGAATTGCCGGCGGACGAGCTCTTTGCTTTCCTCAAGCTTTTCCCTCTCCAGCCAATGCTCTGTAAAGGTACCCACTCGCTCGAACATTGCATATACATATAAAAAAACAGCCAGCATATGGCGGCAGATTCTTCCGGACGGACATGAACAGCCGCTTTTGGCTATGACAAACAAGTTCAATGTGACCCGCACAGGCACAACATCCTGCACGTAAGCCGTAACTTCCGTCGGACTCACTGCTTGTAAACGATAGACTGAATCCTGCCGATATAAAATAAGGGCTTTTTTAATCAGCTGAACATTTTCCTCGTTGTAGGGAAGCAGTTCTTTCAACTGTTCAGCGGATGCCAGCACATCGTCTTTGGAAATCATATTCTGAAGCATGATTATCGCTCCTAACCGAGTCACGTAATAAAAAGATCCAATTTCTCTATTATATCGCAACACATCGGCATGAAAAAGTTTTTCCTAAAAAAGGACATAAAAAATGGGATGTGTCGAATGATGTATTAGAGATTGCAAATTGAGAACCGGCATCATATAATAATCGTGTTTTCAACTTAATGGAAGCTGAAAGGAACAAGAAGATGAGTGAAAAGAAATTGAATCAAGAGGAATTTCTGAAAATTTTGATGCATGCACATGAGATTGGTGAACGGTCATCTGAGATGACGACGAAGGAAATGCTTGAAAATTTGATTTCTCATATTAAAAATGGATATGCAACATAAGAATCCCGCACGCTTGATGCGGGATTTTTTTTATGCGAGATGACGTGAATGCCTGAATGGAAAAAAAGGGACAGTTTTGTCAAGATAGAAAATAGAGCGCTTTCATAAATGATCGCAACATAAGGTTTTGTAAAAAATTGTCGAATAATGTCATGTGAAAAGCTGGAGAAATGCGGTTTCTACGTTGTATAATCGTATATGGAAAAGGATGCTATAAGAGATTTGGAGGTATCATGGGAGAATCTACTAGTTTAAAAGAGATATTATCAACGTTAAGAAAACGCATGCTTTTGATTATGATTGTAACCGCAGCTGCCACTGCTGCCGGCGGACTTATCAGTTTCTTCGCACTTACACCCATCTATGAAAAATCAACTCAGATTCTGGTCAATCAATCGAAAAACGACCGAAAAGAAGTCCAATTTAATGATGTCCAAACCAATCTTCAGTTAATCAATACGTATAACGTCATCATTAAGAGCCCTGCCATCTTAGACGAAGTCATTAAAGAGATGGGCCTGTCGATGACATCTCAAGAGCTGAATGACAAAATTACCGTATCCAGCGAGCAGGACTCCCAAGTGGTCAACATATCAGTCAAGGATGTAAATGCGGAAACAGCGGCTCATATTGCCAATACCATCGCATCTGTCTTTCAAGACAAAATCACAACCATTATGAATGTTGACAATGTCAGTATTTTGTCAAAAGCCGAGGTTTCAGGACATCCGTCACCTGTATCGCCAAAGCCGCTCCTAAACATTGCTATCGCGTTCGCGGCGGGATTGGCGGGAAGCATCGGACTGGCGTTCCTGCTTGAGTATTTGGACAATACGATCAAATCGGAAGAACAGCTCGAATCCTTGCTGGACATACCTGTTTTAGGGACGGTTTCCACCATTGCAAATGAGCAGAAAAAAGCGGCAAGCTTACACGGTATCCAATCTGAAAAAGCGGGGAGTGGGCATTTTGGCGCTTAAAAAAAGCAGAGGCTCTTGGATGCGCAGGAATGTCATTGCAATGACAGAGCCGAAATCCTTGAACTCTGAACAATATAGGACGATTCGTACGAATATAGAATTTGCTTCAGTGGACCGCCAAATGAAATCAGTGATGATTACATCGGCCTGTCCCGGAGAAGGAAAATCAACAACGGCCGCTAATCTTGCTGTCGTATTTGCCCAGCAGGGAAAAAAAGTGCTCCTGATTGACGCTGATTTGCGAAGACCAACAGTACATACAGCCTTTCATCTTGAAAATATAATAGGTTTAACATCTGTTTTATTAAAGAAAAGTTCACTGGAACAGGCTGTACAAACATCTAATGAAAAACAGCTTGACGTGCTGACGAGCGGTCCTATCCCGCCAAACCCGGCCGAGCTTCTCTCCTCAAAGTGGATGAAAGAACTTGCCGACGAGGCGTGTGCGGCATATGACATGGTCATTTTTGATACGCCGCCTATTCTCGCTGTAGCGGATGCACAGATTTTAGGGAGCGTGGCAGACGGTTCTATTTTGGTTATTTCAAGCGGGAAAACAGAAAAAGAACAAGCCGCAAAAGCGAAAGAGGCACTTGAATCGTGCAATAGCAAGCTCCTTGGGGCGGTTATGAACGGTAAAAAGTTTTCGAGGGATTCTGCATATGGATACAACGGAAACAAGGATAACTTCATACAAAATAAATAACGTGCATCTTGCCCGTTATTTATTTTTGCGGAAAAAGGGGGCTAAGACATGATAGATATCCACTGTCACATTCTTCCTGGAATGGATGACGGGGCAAGCGTTTCAGCCGACAGCATAGAAATGGCAAGAGCTGCTGTTCATCAGGGAATCCGGACCATTCTAGCGACACCGCATCATAAGAACGGTGTGTATGAAAATGAGCCGGCGGCAGTCAGAGAAGCGGCAGATCAGTTAAACAAACGTTTAATCAAAGAAAATATCCCTTTAACCGTGCTTCCGGGACAGGAAATCAGAATCTACGGCGATTTAGAGCGGGACCTTGCTGAACGGCAGCTGCTTTCGCTGAATGATACAAAATACATCCTGATTGAATTTCCGTTTGATCAGGTTCCACGATATGCGGAGCGGCTTTTTTATGAGTTGCAGCTGAAAGGATATATTCCGGTTATCGCCCATCCTGAACGCAACAGGGAAATTCGCGAAAACCCGTCCTTGCTGTATCATCTTGTGGAGAAAGGAGCGGTATCTCAGATTACTTCAGGAAGTCTTGCGGGGACTTTCGGAAAACAGATGAAAGCATTTTCTCTCCGGCTGGCTGAAGCCAATTTGATTCATTTCGTAGCCTCAGATGCTCATAATCTGAAAACAAGAGACTTTCGCTGCCGGGAAGCCCTTGATGTTCTTGAGAAAGAATTCGGTCGGGAATTTCCTTATATACTGACGGAAAACGCCGAGCTTCTCCTGCAGAATCAGACAATCTTCAGAGAGCCTCCGCGGCCGGTCAAAAGAAGAAAATTATTTGGGTTCTTTTAAACAGCCGGTTCTCATTTCACCACTTCCTTTCTGTGCGCGATATAATAGTATATTGTATGATTGAATCACATTTCAGAAATCTGTACAGGCTGTACCCGACAGGCTATTCGGGAGATCATCCGCATTCATGATAGGATGTTCTCATACGATATTACGGAAGCTGCAAAGCAGCAATTTAACTGTTGGAGGGAAACAATGAATATAACAGTCATCGGAACAGGCTATGTCGGTCTTGTGACAGGTGTTTCTCTTTCTGAGATTGGATATCATGTAACCTGCATTGATATTGACGCTCACAAGATTGATGAAATGAGAAAGGGCATTTCCCCCATATTTGAACCGGGTCTTGAAGAGCTGATGAGGAAAAATACAGCTGATGGACGGCTGAACTTTGAAATGAGCTATGAGAAAGGCTTGGCACAGGCAGACATTATTTTTATAGCGGTCGGCACACCGCAGAAAAGCGACGGGCACGCGAATCTGGAGCATATTACAGATGCGGCCAAACGCATCGCCCGGCATGTCAAACAGGATGCCATCGTGGTAACGAAAAGCACAGTGCCCGTCGGGACAAACGATTTGATTAAGGGGCTGATCACTGAACATCTTGCGGAGCCTGTCAGCATTTCGGTCGCGTCCAATCCGGAATTTTTACGTGAAGGGTCGGCAATCTCTGACACGTTTCATGGCGATAGGATCGTGATCGGAACAGCGGATCAGACAACAGCCAAGACGCTTGAGGAGCTTTTCCGCCCGTTCCAAATTCCGATTTATCAAACGGATATTAGAAGCGCCGAGATGATCAAATATGCCTCAAATGCTTTTCTGGCCACTAAGATCAGTTTTATAAATGAAATTTCAAATATATGTGAAAAGGTCGGCGCCGATATTGAAGCAGTCGCGTACGGCATGGGACAGGATAAGCGGATCGGGAGCCAGTTTTTAAAAGCGGGCATAGGCTACGGCGGCTCTTGTTTTCCGAAGGACACAAACGCCCTCGTGCAAATTGCCGGCAATGTCGAGCATGATTTTGAACTGCTGAAATCGGTCATCAAAGTCAACAACAATCAGCAGGCGATCCTGGTAGATAAAGCGCTGAACAGGCTCGGCGGGGTGACGGGAAAAACGATTGCCCTTTTGGGACTTTCATTTAAACCGAATACAGATGATTTGAGGGAAGCGCCGTCGATTGTCATCGCAGACCGTCTCGCTGCGCTCGACGCCCATATTAAAGCCTATGATCCGATTGCCGCGGACCATGCAAAGCGTGTTCTGCCAGAAGCCGTTGAATATAAAGAGACAATCGAGGAAGCTGTCAAAGGCTCTGACGCCGTCATGATTTTAACCGACTGGGCCGACATTAAACAATTCCCGTTAGCGGCCTATCAGAACTTGATGGAAACGCCGCTCATCTTTGACGGCAGAAACTGCTACACATTGGATGAAGCAGCCGCTGCAGAGGTGGAATATTATTCTGTGGGACGGAAGTCGGTTGTTCCAGCAGGCGCAATTCAATAGTTGGAAAAGAGAAAACTGGCTGGGAGCCGGTTTTTTTCTTTTCTGCTAAGGTCTAAAGCGAAAAAATAACAAAAGCAGAATGTACTCTTACAACAAGAGACAGATCATTAATATCTGTCTCTTTCAAGTGTCTTTATAACTATGACTTTAGGTGCTCTAATATCATAAAACGCTTTCATTAGCTGTGTGACGAACAAAAACAAGATCATAGACCTACATATTGAGAGTGTTATACGCCTAAATTAAGTCGTTTACCCTATTTATGCCGCCTTCTGGCTATTTTAAAATATAATATATGGAAATAAAGTATGGAAAAGTCTATCTTCATTAGCCCCTCCATACGACTTTTTGAGTATTAAGAGGTGATTCAGATGGGTTATGAAAGTATGCTAGCGGACATCAAAAGTTCGCTCAACGGAAAAATTTCCGATATCGAAGACAAGATCGAAAAGCTGAAAAAAGCAAAAAAAGACATAGACACACTGCAAGAAGAGGCCATTACAGAAATCAAAGACATTGTGAAACCGGAATTGGGCAAGCACTGGACGGGAACAAAAGCGGATGATTTCGACAAGGGCAGAGAAGAAGCGAAATCGGAAGCATCCAAGATTGTGAATGATAAATATAACGGGTATATGGCTTCGATTAGCGGTGAAATTATTAGTCTAGAATTAAAAAAAGCCACTTATGCAGGGGAATTGCTCATAGCAAATGGTGCAGGAGATCTTCTTAAAAAGGGAGAAGAATTCGCGGAAGAAGTCGGAAATACAATTAGACAACTAAAATGGTGGTGATCTTTTTTTATGTCAGAAATTAAATTGAAGTACGATACCGTCATCAAAACATTAGAGACCGTTAAAAACGCGCTTGCTGGTGTATCAATCGGCGCCGCGGGATCCAATGGGAAAAACAATCTGGAATATACAAAAAAGTACCATGAGCGCGAGGCAAGCATTAAAACCATGCTGGGCGATTATAAAAAAGCCGTCCAAAAAAACATAGAAGACACGAAAGACAATGTTGATTCACTGAAGGAGCAGGACGAGGCAATTGGCGCAAAATAGCATAGAAAGGGTTGTGCAATGAGTAAAGTATTTGAATCAAAGACTTTAATCGAAGAAGCGAAGAGCAGGAAAAAGCAATATGAAACGCTTGAAGAGCAGTTAGAAACCCTAAAAAAAGCGTTTCAGGCTGTAGCCGATCTAGGCCAAGATTTTACAGGGAAAGGCGCAGACAACATCAAAGATTTTTTTCAAGGACAGGCTGATATTGTAGACACGTGGCTGAAGCTTGTCTCGGCACAAATCGCTTTTTTAAAAGGAATCTCAGGGGATATCAAAGAAAAAGAACTGAAAGATCATTATGTGGAAACGTCATATCTGGAAAACGAGCTGCCAAACGGGAGTTTGAAAGCGTCTGAAATCGTCTCCGCGCACAAATTGGAGATTGACAACATTCTCGCCGATCTTGTCGGCATTTTGGATTTATCCTCTTATTCTCTTGATGATTACGCCGACAAGATGTACGACGCACAGAAAATCCGGCTCGATACCATTACAGCGATTGATGAGCTGGACGAGTCGCTGACCACAGAATATCAAAACCTGCAGTCGCTCGATAATGCCGTGCTTGCTAAATACACCGCTTTAATGCAAGCGACAAGCAAAGGAAAAAGCGCCTCTCCCATTCACTACAACAAAAAAGCATTCACCTCAAGCGAAGTTTATAAAGGTGCGATAGAAGCGGAAAAGCAAGCGACTTCTTATATTGAGGCGAAAGAACAGCAAGCAGAAGCAAGACGCCTTCAAGAAAAAGCGGAAGAAGAAGCGAATAAACCATGGTATGAAAAAACATGGGATGGCATCTGCACCTTCACAGGCGAAGTCACTGGCTATTATGATACGATAAGAGCAACCGAAGGCTACGACCCTGTCACAGGAGAAAAACTCTCCACAGCCGAACGCGTCACAGCCGGCGCCATGGCAGCCGCAGGGTACATCCCGGTCGTCGGCTGGGCAGGCCGCGCCTTCAAAGGCGGAAAAGCGATCTACAAAACCGGAAAAGCGGCTATTGCCGCAGAACACGCATTAGACGCCTACAAAACAGGCAAAACTTTAGATATTCTCAAAATGTCAGAAATGGGCGCATACGGCCTAGTTGCGTCTAACGGATTCTCAGAAGCAGTTACTGGACGGGATATGTTTGGGAACAAAGTGTCTGAGGAGAAGCGGAAGCAGGGTGCGCTGGAAGCGGCTCTGAGTCTAGTTGGTGCAGGGGCACTGGCGAAGCATGTAGACAAAGGCATACCGCTTGCAACCCATTCAAAAGTCCAAAAAGCTAACAAGACACTAGAAAAAGTAAAACAATTCAAAGTCCCAACCAACGTCCGCGTATACGCAGAACGCCCTGTAACTCCGGATGGCTCCACGTTCGGAATCCCGACAGTCCGTGTAGATGTGGAAAAGACGGCTGTGAAGGATCTTGGGATTGTGAAGATGGCGAGTAAATGGAGTAATGATGGTAAATATGATCGGATTAGAGGTTATAAAGGCAGAGATCTTGCAAAATACGATAATAAATATTTAATTGATCCAAGACTTGTAGTAGAGATGAATTTTAAGGGGAAAGGCAAATCTGGAACAAATGCAGCTGGCTGGGAAAGAAACGCGAAAAAATTCTTCAACACGTTACTTAAAAGTAATCCTGAGTTTTGGAGTACTGAAAATACTGCTAAGATTAAAAGAGGAAGAGTTCCGGTTGTTGATGAGCAATTTATAAAACATTTTCCACAGTATGCTGATTACTTAAAAGACCCTATGAGACATCATCATATTGGAGAAGGAGGTCAAGCAGCAGCTTTACCTAAAAGCTTGCATCCTGGATATGGTGGTATTCATAATGTCGAAAAAGAATGGGGAATTACCGGGGTAGATGATCAAATTGCAAATAGACTAGAAACATTCAGAAAAGAATCGGGAAGGTGACAATATGTTATTGCCAGAAGAATTTAATAGAAACTGGGACGTTAATAAAAATGGTCCGTTATTAAAGTTTTCATATGATGCTATAATAGAAATTCCTTTTTCGGAGGAATTTAAACAATTTTTATCTTTAGGAGGCTTACCTGAGACACCTCCACCTTATTTAGATTTTACTTCCTCCCAGTCATCATTTAAACCAATTACAAGTATTTTTGATATGTCTGAAGCATTTCAAAAATATTGGCTGTTGGGATCCACTGGTTCTGGAGATCCAATATGTATCATTGAAAATAACGAGAGGATTGTTTATCTAAATAATGGTGATGAATATAAAGAAGTATTTATTAACTCATCAATAAATCAATTTGCAGAATGTATATTACTTTTCTCAGAAATGATTGACAAGGCCATTAAAATTAATGGCGAGGATGCCTTTATCGACAACGATATTCCTGAAGATGTAATTGAATGGTTGAAAGAAGAACTGAAGAGAGTAGACTCAAATTGTATAAATGAAGGAAACTTTTGGAGTACTGAAATAGAAAGTTTATATGAGTAATGTATTATAACTTTGATAGGCTGAGACCTAGTCAACTAATGAAAGTCCCTAAAGATCTGAGCAATACAAAAAAAAGTTGACCTATCTAATTTAAAGGATATTATTTCACCTAATATAGTTAAAGTAGACGATTGCTTTATTCTAGATCTAGAGTATGAGTTAACTGATAGTCCAACTATAAATTGGAATAGAATTTTGAAAATGTATGGGGATAAAACTGGGTATGAAGCATCGTGTAATGAGCTCCGCATAAACGATTATTTAGACTACAGTGATTTATCCGATGAAGAAATTTTACTATATGCGCTTCAGGTAATGGACGGTTGGGAACATCACTTCAAAGAAAAATTTCCTGAGCATAAATTTGTTGTGATTCTAAGTATTGATGAAGGTTTTGCGACACTTAGATTTTATAAATTTAGAGAAGAGGAAAGCAGTTGGCTAAAGGCGGACATTGAAGAGTACGGAAACGAAGCTATCCTTGTAAAAGAAATTAACTGTGATCATAAAATTTAATCGTAAAAGCAGGTGCGGTAAACTACCTGCTTTTATAGCTTTATTATATTTTACGAAAGCAAGAGAATATTACATTCGACCAATGTACAGATGTTGAAAAGCCTGTGATAGGAACGGATTGTGGTTAAATCATGGAACATGGAATAAGATTTACTGTTGAAAACCCGGAGATAGGTGAATTGCTGCATCGTCTTTTAGTGAATAGGGAATTAGACGAATGGTACAAAAACAAATGTGCAGAGAAAATAAGAGTGCCTGATGAATTTAATCAAATAAAAGGTTTGAAAAAAATTGAAGTTAGAGATTTAAACAATCCTTCAGGAGAAATCAATATCTACTTGCAAGATTTTTCTGGAGAAAATGGATTTCATTTAGAACAGCAAATCAATATGAAAGTATCTAAATTGGTTCCTGTTTATGTACTAGATTATAGTTATTCCCTAAGACACGATTTAATTGATGGCGCTTATGATATTGTAGGGACCGCTGAATCTTTAGAATTCATTCAGGGAACGAACTATATCAATAAAATAATGCAAGAGAAAGGGTTTATCGAACTCAGTTATTTTTATGATTACTACGATACTGTATATGAGTGGAGTGAATTGCCACATATACAGCCTTTCAACAGGAGATTAACATTAGGAGATGCCTTGTTTACTGATGTATTAGAATTGCTATAGTTTAGAACTTGCCGTGCTGTCATCGGCAAGTTTTTTTATAGATAGTATAACAATGTGGAGTACAAGGAGAAGAGGGATGGGCAGAGATCATATTTCTCAATTGCAGCCATTAAAAATCTGTGATGGCTGGTCTGTAGTACTGAACAATTTAAATTCCGAAAAAAGAATGGAAGAAAAATATGAATTACTAATACTGCAAAATGAAAAACGTAATGCTGTTATTAAGGCAATTTTTGAAAATAATCAGTACCATATCAAAGTAGCTGGCTTAAATACAGATAAGATTTATAAAGATGAATCTTTTGATGAGATAGAACAATTATTAGAAGAGTTAGAATATCAAATCTGGAGTGTGGGAAGTGGGGTTTTAGAGGGTTTGCAGCCACTAAGCCAACAGATTCCCAATTTCTTAAGGCTAAAGATACCGGCTGGTTGGACTGTTGATTATATTACATTAAAAGATACTGATCCTAAGACCCTAGAGGCAAATGATGATGCTTGGTTATTTGACTTTAACCAAGATCTCCTACAGATTTCTCACAAGACAAAAAACTTGTTGCTTGACGTAGGGTGGTACCCTGAAGGGGATCCAACCGGAAGTTATGGTATTGAACTTATAAAAAACGAAGATTGGGAAAATCCGATAGAGGATATTATGTGCAGAGAACTTAAAGAACTAATTAAACAATTGGATAATATTTTTATGAAAGAAATTAAAAATGAATACTAATAAAAAAGCAGGTTGTACTACCTGCTTTTTTCTATGAAGCATCATTTGTCTAATTAGACTATTGACTGGAGTCTTCTCAAGTCAGAGATTAGAATATCATCAGATAGAAGTAAACTAGTTACTATAGAGGTTATGATTGTGAGAAAACATGTTAAATGAAATGTCCCAAAAGCAAATATACAACCTCTGAGAATAACACAAGGTTGGAAAGTGAATTATAATTATTTTATTGAAATAGACCCAAGAACTTTAGAACCGAATGATGATTCCTGGTTTTTATTCACAGACAGTTTGTTGCAGCTTTATCATGAACAATCCTCAATAACGCTTGATTTAGGCTGGGTTCCTGACATTTCTCCTAAAGGTAGTTATCTGGTTTTAATAGTCAAAAATAATGATTGGGAAGATCCTATTAAAGAATTTTCATCTGATGACTATAATAAAGTGATTTTATTTATTGAACATCATTTAAAACAAGTAACAACTACTTGGTGGAAGTAGGTTTAAGTATTAATGTTTAATGGATGGAATGGGGATTATCCTCATGGAAGTTTTATAGCCTTGAAAGCATCTGAACAGAGACGTCTAATTTAAGAAGTAAAGAGAGGAAAACTAGTGAAATGAAAATACATCAAATTCACGATTTTCATCTAAAAGATGAATCGGATTTTGTCCAAACACAACAATCCCTTATACATAAAATCAACCTATTCCCCACTATCCACCCAGGCTCCATCAGCACTTACGCAGGCGTCGACCTCGCTTATTGGGAGCAAGACGGCGAACCGTATGGGGTGTGCAGCATTATCGTGATTGACGCTGATACAAAAGAAGTCATTGAAAAAGTGCACAGCGTGGGAAAAAGCAGCGTGCCGTATGTTTCCGGCTTCCTTGCGTTTCGTGAGCTGCCGCTGATCATTGAGGCGGCCAAAAAGCTGGAAACGGAGCCGGATGTGTTTTTGTTTGATGGCAACGGGTATCTGCATTACAACCATATGGGGGTTGCCACCCATGCGGCTTTTTTTCTGGGGAAGCCGACAATTGGGATTGCGAAAACCTATCTCAAAATTAAAGGCTGTGATTTCGTGATGCCTGAAAATGAAGTTGGTGCATATACCGATATTATCATTGACGGCGAGGTATATGGACGGGCGCTGCGGACGCGGCGGGACGTGAAGCCTATTTTCTTGTCTTGCGGAAATCATATTGATTTAGAAAGCAGCTATCACATCGCGATGAGCCTGATCAATCAAGAAAGTCGGCTGCCGATCCCTGTCCGCCTTGCTGACCTTGAAACACACGTCTTGCGAACATTTTATCAAAAAAATCACGTATAACACTTGCAGACCGAGAACTGCAAGTGTTTTTTATTGGTTCCTGTATATCTCGCTTATATATACAGACGGGGCTACTCCTGTGACCCGTTTGAACACTCTGCTGAAGTAATAAGGATTAGAAAAGCCTAATGTGCTGCTGACTTCGGTTACGTTTAAGTTGCTTGTTTTGAATAGATCAATTGCCTGTGCGATCAGCAGTTCATTTTTATAAGCTGTGATGCTTTTCCCGGTTTGCTTTTTGAAGAGGGAAGAAAGATAGGCATAATTCATTTCTAAAGCATCCTCAAAATCTCTGCTAACCAGCTTTGCATGCTTGTTTTGGTGAAGAAATTCAATAATTCGGCTGATGATCCTTGAAGAGCGGGTGCCGGCCTGACTATGTATCGCATTGCTATACAGGTCAATGAAGAATTGATAGGTGAGCGAACACGCTTGGAGCGCTCTGAAAGCACTTGATGATTCAAAGGCATGAACAATGCTGCTTAGCTGTTTTTCTGTGTACTCACGATGAGAGACAGAACCGCTTTTCGGTAAGGTTAATTGCGATGAATAGATGTTGTCGAGAAGGATTGGTGAATTGTGAAATGGAGAAAACTCTTCCTCCTGATCCAAGGAAGGTTCGGCATAAAAATGAATGTAGTACCATTCGGTTCCGGGTGTATAAAAATCGCCTCCCCAATGCGGTGTATTGTTCTTAAGAAAAAGATATCCCCCCGCTTGAATGCGGTACTCGTTTTCGTTCTCAAATACATGGATCGCGCCTTGTTTTACGTAAAAAAATACACTGATTCCATCCATCGTCCTGTCAGGGTGCCGTAAAGTCCCTTCTATATCCTTCATATGTCCGGCCTCACGGATCTTAGGCAAATGATTGGCTTGGAGTTTTACTTTATACATGGCTTCACCATCTTTCTCTTGTCTTATCTCCAGTGTAACGGTTCAATCTAAAAAAAGGATATGTTTTTGATAAATATTGAATTCACATCCCTTATGATCATTTAGATAATAAAAGCATCACTATGAATGATGAAACATGATAGGGGGAGATCGAGATGGAAAATGTAACATTATTAAAAGGCATGTTTTATGATTCTCAGATGAAAGGGAAGGAATATTTGCTTTTTTTGGATGTGGACCGTCTTTTGGCTCCGTGTTATGAGGCTGTATCACAGTTGCCTAAAAAACCGCGCTACGGCGGGTGGGAGGCAAAGGAAATTGCCGGGCATTCAATCGGTCACTGGCTGTCCGCCGCATCAGCTATGTACCAGGCTTCCGGGGATGAGGAGCTAAAAAAGAAAGCAGAGTATGCAGTGAATGAGCTGAGTGTTATCCAGCGATTTGATGAAGAGGGATATGTAAGCGGTTTCTCTAGGGCGTGTTTTGATGAGGTGTTCAACGGTGATTTTCGAGTGGACCACTTTAGTCTGGGGGGTTCTTGGGTGCCGTGGTACAGCCTCCACAAACTGTTTGCGGGATTAATAGATACGTATCGGCTAACCGGCAATCAAACGGCTCTACGAGTCGTCGTCAAGCTGGCTGACTGGGCAAAAAAGGGGCTGGATCGCCTGACGGACGAGCAATTTCAGCGAATGCTGATATGCGAGCATGGCGGAATGAATGAGGCGATGGCCGATCTATATATGCTGACGAAAAACAAAGCATATCTTGAACTTGCGGAACGTTTCTGTCATCGAGCCATACTTCAGCCTCTGGCAGAGAGGAAGGATGAGCTTGAAGGAAAGCATGCCAATACCCAAATTCCAAAGGTGATTGGAGCCGCTAAGCTGTACGATATAACGGGTAAAGAAGCATATAGAAAAGCCGCACTCTTCTTTTGGGAACAGGTTGTCTATCAGCGTTCCTACGCAATTGGCGGCAACAGTATCGGAGAGCATTTCGGAGCAAAAGGCAGCGAGGAGTTAGGGGTAACGACCGCGGAAACGTGCAATACGTATAACATGCTGAAATTGACGAAGCATTTGTTCCGGTGGTTTCACGAAGCGAGATTTCTGGATTACTATGAAAACGCGCTTTATAATCACATTCTTGCTTCCCAAGATCCCGATTCGGGCATGAAAACTTATTTTGTTTCCACACAGCCGGGCCATTTTAAGGTGTATTGTTCACCGGAAGATTCTTTTTGGTGCTGTACCGGCACGGGAATGGAAAACCCCGCTCGCTATACGCAGCATATTTATCATATAGACCAAGACGATCTGTATGTGAATTTATTTATTCCTTCACAAATAGACCTGCGTGAAAAACAAATGTTGATCACACAGGAAACCTCTTTTCCAGCAGCCGAAAAAACCAGGCTAGTTGTCAAAAAAGCTGACGGCGTGCCTATGACGCTGCATATTCGTATTCCTTATTGGACAAATGGCGGCCTTAAAGCTGCGGTCAATGGGAAACGAATTCAATCCGTTGAGAAAAAGGGGTATCTCGTTATCCATAAACATTGGAACACAGGAGATTGTATTGAGATTGATTTGCCGATGAAACTCCACATCTATCAAGCGAAGGATGATCCTAAAAAAAGCGTCCTGATGTATGGGCCGGTTGTATTGGCAGGAGCACTGGGGAGAGAGGAATTCCCTGAAACAGATATACTTGCTGATCATCTCGCCCTTAATAATCATCCATTAATTGATGTCCCTGTGTTGGTTGCGGATCAGCGTCAATTGGATCAATGGGTGAAGCGGATAGATGAAACATCACTCATATTTCGAACGAAACCGATTGGCCAGCCGGGTAATAAAGAAATCACATTAATGCCGTTCTACAATGTGCATCATCAGCGGTATTCCGTTTATTGGGATGTGATGACCGAGAAAGAATATCTTGATTATACAGATGAAGAAAAAGAAAAGGAGGAGATCATCAGACGCATAACAGTTGATGCCGTTCAGCCGCATGAGCAGCAGCAGGAGATCGAACATCACCTAAAGAAAGAAAACTCTTACTCCGGTTACGCGGATATTGTTCACAGAGGCTGGCGAGACAGCAGAGGAGATGGTTTTTTTAGTTATGAGATGAAAACAGAGCCGAGTCAACCCATGTATTTGCTGGTCACATATTTTGGAAGTGATGATACCTTTCAAGCAGAAGGACAAACTTACGAAAGACATTTTGAGATTATGATAGATGATCAATTACTCGCCAGACAGCAGCTGAAGGCAAATCATCCGGGAAAGCTTTTTGATGTATGTTATGACATTCCAGTTGCATGGACGAAAGGAAAAGAGAGAGTAACTGTCACGTTCAAATCCAAAGAGGGAACAGCAGCGGGCGGAGTGTTTGGGGTAAGGATGATAAATGAGAAAATGGTTTTACAATGAATGCCTAGCGATATGAATTGCTTGTTCATTCAAAAACTTGCGGCACATGGGCCGCAAGTTTTTTATTTGAATGTTTTCCTCGTCAAATCGATAAAAGCCTTTAATGGCGCAGACATCCATTTGTCCTTGTGCCATGCTAATTGAGTAAAAACGGGGCAATCGTTCTGCCAATTGAGTTCTTTCATCCGGCCTGCTGCGATATCATCTTTTACTGTCATTTCAGGCAATAGTCCAATTCCAAGTCCCGCCATCACGCATTGTTTGATGGCTTCTATGCTCACAAATTCTAATTTGTCAGGGTAGACAGCGGCGTCATGTAAAGTGTTTTCAAAGAGCGTGCGGTAAGAGCAGCCGTCTTCTGTCAGCAGAAGGGTTTCGTTTTGAAGATCCTTCAATGTTACTGGTGAATGTGCAGGGAAAGGATGATCGTTGGCAGCTACTATTTTAATCTCATCCTGAACCAGAGATTCAACGTGCAGTGCGTCGTCCGCCCGGCTTACATCCAAGATAAAGGTGATATCAAGCTGGCCCTGTAAGAGCTGTTCTTTCGCTTGCTCATTGGAAATATACGGTTTGAAGATGAGCTTTACTTGGGGAAAAGCCTGTTTAAATGCTTTTATGATAGGCGGAAGACGGTATGTGCACTGGCTTTCCGTCGCCCCGATTTTTAAGGTTCCTGTTGTTTCTCTAACTTGATTTGCGGCCATTTTTGCCTCTTCTGTTAAAGTAATGATCTTCTCTGCATAGGCTTTGAACGTTTTGCCGGCTTCTGTCAGGATGAGCCGCTTTCCGAGCCGCTCAAATAAAGGCGTCCCGATTTCTTCTTCAAGTGATTTGATCTGAGAGGTAACACTTGATTGTGCATAATTAAGCATCTTGGCGGTTAGGGTGAAATTCACCTGTTCTGCCGCCGTAATAAACGTTATCAGCTGCTTCAATTCCACCTGTTCTCTTCCTTTCTAAATCGATTTTATCGATTGTGTTAATCGAAATAATCATCTGTATTGATTAATGAATCCATTATATGATGAAGAAAATCATTCGTAAACAAAGGAGCAGATGCATCATGAAAATTGCGGTTATTAATGGCGGCACGCGGTCTGGCGGAAATACGGATATTCTTGCGGAGAAAACTGTTCAAGGATTCGATACGGAACACATTCATTTGCGTAAATATCGTATCCAGCCAATTGAAGATTTGCGCCATGCTGAAGGCGGCTTTGGCCCGGTTCAAGATGACTACGATTCAATCATTGAACGGACATTGCCATGCGATATTCTCATATTCGCTACCCCAATTTATTGGTTCGGCATGTCAGGAACGTTAAAGCTGTTTATTGATCGCTGGTCTCAGACATTGAGAGATCCCCGATTCCCTGATTTTCAACAGCAAATGTCGATGAAGCAGGCATATGTGGCAGCAGTGGGCGGAGACAACCCTAAAATAAAGGGGCTGCCGTTGATTCAGCAATTTGAGCATATTTTTGCATTCATGAGGATGCCTTTTAAAGGCTATGTATTGGGAGAAGGCAATCGTCCCGGCGATATTCTTGATGATTATCAGGCGCTGTCCGCTGCGAGCCGATTATTGAAAAGACATGATGCGATATGAAGTTTCTGCTGTCGGTCATTGCTGGCATGCTGATGCTGGCATTCTTTTTCATTTGGGAGGCTCCGCCTGCTGATTGGATTCAGATTGAAACCAATTCGCATCAGATAAAGCAATCTGTGAGAATGGCAGGGACCACGCTGCAAATCAAGCACATTAAGAAGAATGATGCAGGCGAAGAACAAATTGTCATATCGAACGGCATTTCGGGACCAAAATAAAAAAGCACCTGTCCGGGTGCTTTTTTCTACAAATGAGGAATTACAAGACCGCCATACAAAAACGCGGCGATAATCAGAAATGCCGGATGCATCTTGAATTTTGTCATGGCAAGGAGGGAAATCCCCGCAATCACGATAGATTGGATCCAGCCGATCGCTTTGATGCCATCGGCGGCAATTTGCCAGGTAAGAATGAGCATCATGACCGCGATGACAGGCTGAACGGATAGCGTCATGCCCTTGATGACGGGTGATTGGCGGAAGCGCTGAATGATGCGCAGCAGGACGATCAATGCGAGCGCCGACGGTACGATGGTTGCGATCAGCGCAACCAGAAAGCCGGGCCACCCGCCGGCGCTGTACCCGACATAGGCGGCGATTTTGGTTGCGATCGGTCCCGGCAATGCGTTCGCAAGCGCGAGCATATTTGAGAATTGGTCGTTTGAAAGCCAGCTGTATCTGTTGACAACTTCTTCAAACATCAGCGGGATAGACGCAGGCCCGCCGCCATACCCGAGTACGTTTGCGATAAAAAACGCCATAAATAAATAAATCATAATCATGAGGCCGACATTCCTTTATCTTTTGAATGTTTATTTGTGATTTTGTCTTTTAATTTAAAATGAAACGCTCCGTACGCTAGGAAAATGATAATGACAAGGCCCGGATTGATCTGTAGCGTTTGCAGGCCGATAAAAGCAATGATAAAAAACAGGATGCCTGTAACCCAGCCGAAACCTTTAAGCGCTTTTTGGCCAAACTCGTATGCCATGATACCGAGCATTACCGCAATGACCGGTGTTACAGCACCAATCATGCCGGCAACAACTGCTGAATGGCTTAAGACATTTACAGCGGCAAACAAGCCCACCATAGCAAGACAAGTAGGCAGAATATGGGCCAGGGTTGCGACAATCGCGCCTAATGTGCCTTTTAGCTTGAAGCCCAAATACGCAGCCATTTTTGTGGCAATCGGTCCGGGAAGCGCATTAGCGATCGCTAATATTTCTCCGAACTCATCATCGTCAATCCATTTATATTTATTGACCGCTTCATGGCGGATCAGCGGAATCACGGAAGGTCCGCCCCCGAACCCTAAAATTCCGGTACGCACCATTGCGGCTGTCATATCCCGATAAGGATGGTTTTTCATTCGTTTCTCTCCTTTTACAGCTTCATTCCCATACGGCTTTTGTATCGTTTGATCAGCATCTGGCAATCAACGCTGACGACGCCTCGCAGCGGATACAGCCGTTTTGTTAAAAACTCTTCCATTTCTTGATCGTTGGCAAAGATCCCGTGCATATGCAGCTTGCTCGGGCCTGTCATGTGATAAAGGCTGGTGACCGCAGGCTCTTCCTCAAGCTTAAGAGCGACCTCTTCTAAAAACTGCGGCTCGACCTCGACATTGAAAAACACGGATACATGAATGCCGATTTTAGCGGGATTGATGACAGCGGTGAATTTTTCAATAACACCGGCTTCGATTAATTGGTTGATACGAGCCTGTACGGCGACCCGTGATAAATCAACTCTTTTGCCAAGATCCGTATAAGATATTCTGCCTTCCTCGTGTAAAATGGTGAGAATTTGTTTGTCGATCTCATCAAGAACAAGGTTGGGGATTTGATATTCATGACTCAATTGCTCCACCTGCTTTCGTTGCCTTTTAGACTTCATTTTATCATGAAAGTTACGTTTCGAATGAAGATTCTTTAATTTATTTTCAAAATGAATGAAAAGGAATCTTTTTGTTTTCGATAAGGAGAAAGTTCGTCAGTTTTTCTGCCGTATCAGTAGATGTTGAAAATCAGGCTTCCTATACTAAAGAAAATCTCTTGAAAAA
The DNA here is from genome assembly GCF_055486375.1 of Bacillus sp. 11C. Taxonomy (NCBI): domain Bacteria; kingdom Bacillati; phylum Bacillota; class Bacilli; order Caryophanales; family Bacillaceae; genus Bacillus; species Bacillus sp. 11C. The sequence goes on along the minus strand of NZ_JBUPVZ010000001.1, from coordinate 56,056 downwards.
GGGGACTTGTGATGAACAAATCTGTCATCGGTACAAAGCAAATGGTCGTCAGCCCGCATTATCTTGCTTCTCAAGCTGGAAATCGCATACTGGACAAGGGAGGTAACGCGTTTGATGCCGCTGTGGCTGTAAGTGCTTGTCTGTCAGTTGTGTATCCGCATATGACAGGGCTTGGCGGGGATTCCTTTTGGCTGATCTTTCACCAGGAAACAAAGGCGGTAAGAGTCTACAATGGCAGCGGCCGTTCAGGGAAAAATGTGACGAGAGATGTTTATAAGGGAAAAAACGCGATTCCGCTGCGGGGGATCGATAGTGCCATTACCGTTCCGGGGATGGTTGATAGCTGGGATGCGATACTGAAGGAGTACGGACATATGTCTCTTGCGGATGTGCTGGAACCCGCACGAGACTATGCCCAAAATGGGTTTCCAGTATCAACTGATCAGTGCCGTCACACAGAAACAAATCTTGAACTGCTGGCTTCCGTGCCTTACACGGCCGACATCTTCACAAGAAGCGGCAAAGCGCCTGTCCCGGGAGAGCGGTTTGTGCAAAAAGAACTTGCAGACAGTTTGAACATGCTTGCCGAAAAAGGAAGAAGCGCATTTTATGAAGGAGATATCGCTCAGCGAATTGTCTCGTATTTACAGCAAAACGGCAGCTGCATGACACTGGATGATTTTAAAGCGCACCGGGGCGAGTGGGCGGAGCCTGTATCAAGTGATTACCGAGGGTACAGCATGTACCAGGCGCCGCCGAATTCTCAGGGATTTACCGGTTTATTGACGCTGAACATTTTGGAAAACTATGATTTCCACAAAATTGAGCACGGCTCTTTTGAGTATTATCATGTGCTAGTGGAGGCGCTGAAAAAGAGTTTCCTAGATCGAAATGCGGTCCTGACTGATCCGGCGTTTGCTGACATTCCGCTTGAAAAGCTTTTGGACAAAAAGTATGCAAAACAATTGGCGGAAGAAATCGGTTATCTGGCAGAACCGGCAGAAAGCAGGCCAGTGGGAAGTGACACTGCATATGCGGCCGTCATCGATGCGGATGGCAATGCAGTGTCATTCATTCAAAGCCTGTACTTTGAATTTGGCTCGGCTGTCACTGCTGGTGATACAGGCATATTACTGCAAAATCGCGGGTCATTTTTCTCATTGGATCAAGATCATGTCAATACGCTTGAACCGAGAAAGCGCAGCTTCCATACCCTGATGCCGGCTATGGCCTGCAAAGACGGGAAACCGAAAATCCTGTACGGCACACAAGGTGGAGAAGGCCAGCCGCAAACCCAGACGGCCATGATTACCCGAATGCTGGACTACGGAATGCATCCGCAGCAGGCAATCAGCGAACCGCGCTGGGTATGGGGCAGAACGTGGGGAGAGGAATATGAAGGTCTCAGAGTCGAGGGCAGATTCTCAGAGGAAACCATCGAAAAGCTGAAAGGCAGCGGGCATCTCGTGGAGATTGTCGGTGACTATGATCCGCTGATGGGGCATGCGGCAGCAATCAAAGTAGATGAGGAAGGTTTCCTCCAAGGCGGAGCCGACCCGCGGGGGGATGGAGCGGCTGTGGGGGTTTGAGGTATTAGATGAAAATACAAATATAAATAAAAATGACTAGAGAAAGGAAAGTACTAAATAAGTAGTGTACGTATTGTTTATTTTCACACTCATATTTCCATTCCATAAATGTACGGAAACCATTTATCACGAATAGATAGAAAATAAGCATAATCTCTGGAGGAAAGCGTAATAAAGAAAACCCTAATAAAATGAGCAAGACGACTTCCACCAGCCCTTGTGTGCTATTTACAGGTTTATACCACCAAGGCGGTTTAGAGATGCCTAGTTTTTTTCGGGCATAGACATAAAAAACAGTATTGATAAAAGCTGCGACCAGTATCACAATCAAAAAATGAGTGCCTGACATATAAATCCCTCCTAATCAACCTTTTATACGAAGGAAAAGGAAAAATGTTTCATAAAAGAACACCCGGTTTTCTCCGGGTGTTCTTTTCATAGGCAACACTTGTGATCACGAGGTCTTTTTGACTAGTTTCTTCTATTTAAATAGTCCTTTTGATCAACTGGGACGAACCAGCGTAAATTCTTCGCCGAGCTTCGCATAGTGGTTGCCCGCCAATCTTGAGGCAGGCTTTAATTCATCTGTCAAAACATATCCCTTTTTTGCATCATACACCTTTTCATCGAGGTGGAAGCAGACGACTCTGCCGATGAGCAGATCAGCTGTGGTCACGCCTTGATCATTGTCGAACGTCATATGCTGCTCTAATGTGCATTCAAAGCGAATGCGGGCTTCCTTAATGCCTGGAACCGAAACAGCTTTGCTTTCGACAGGATGAAGCGAGGTGCGGGTGAGTTCGCTTTCGTCCGGCCCTAAGCTTGCCGCCGTTTCATTGATGTCTTCAATGATGGCTTCATCACTGACATGTACGACAAATTCTCCGTTCTCCACCACGTTTCGGGCTGTATCTTTTTGGCGTCCTCCCGCTCGGTTAACAGAAATACTGAGAAGCGGAGGATCTGAGCTGACAACGTTATAAAAGCTAAAAGGCGCGGCATTTATCGCTCCGCTTGAAGAAAGTGTGGTTACAAAGGCAATGGGGCGGGGGATGACGGTACCTGACAATAGCTTGTATGTGTCTTTGGCACTAAGCTGATCAGCTTGAAATATGTACATAGCAACAACTTCCTTTATCGTTAGGATACTTTGATTATAACGAAATGGTTTCAAGGAAACCAAATGATGAGGGTTGCATATCTTATGTCATGACATATATCTAATACAGGGGAAATCGAAAAATAGGCTCCGTACGTCTGCCGGCAGCCTATGGATTGATAAAATTTTAAATTTATTTGTATTTCTTTTTGACTACCCAGCAATTGCCGTCTTTCCAGAATTCTTTTTTGCTGTGATAATCATCGTCTTTTTTGTGGCGATGGTGGTGGTGCGGTTTTTTGTAGTGTTTTTTGTGAGATTTTTTCTTATCGGAACAATATGGTTTTTTGTGTGTCCGATGTGACTTTTTGTAGCTGCGAGATTTTCTTTTGTGAGAACAGTATGACTTTTTGTAGCTGCGAGATTTTCTCTTGTGAGAACCGTATGACTTTTTGTAGCTGCGTGATCTCTTGTGAGAGCAGTACGATTTTTTATGGCTGCGTGATCTCTTGTGAGAGCAGTACGATTTTTTGTGGCTGCGAGATTTCTTGTGAGAACAATACGATTTTTTGTGGCTGCGAGATTTCTTGTGAGAGCAATACGATTTTTTGTGGCTGCGAGATTTCTTGTGAGAGCAGTACGATTTTTTGTGGCTGCGAGATTTTTTGTGAGAGCGGCACGACTTTTTATGGCTGCGCTTTTTTCCATGAGGCTCTTGGTATAAATAGTCTTTTAAACCTTCTTTTTTTGCGGATTTCACCGCTTCTTTGATGTCAGAATGGGAATAGTGGCCCAATTCGAAATCCTCCTTTTTAAAAATGATGTTAAGGATGAAGATCCTTACTACCCACATAGTACGCACGGATTTAAAAAGTGTATAAGTGTTCCGCTGAGATCTCACAAAAATAAAAGCCTAAAATTTGTAAGGGGGTTTATGGATGAAGAACCAATCTCATTTACCGCTTTATCAGCTGTTTGTTCATCCAAAAGATTTGCGTGAATTAAAAAAAGATATATGGGACGATGAACCGGTGCCGGCTGTAATGAAAGTAAATCAAAAAAGGCTGGATATTGACATTGCTTACCGGGGATCACATATCAGAGACTTCAAAAAGAAGTCATACCATGTTTCTTTTTATCAGCCGAAAACATTCCGCGGTGCACGAGAGATTCATTTGAATGCGGAGTATAAAGATCCTTCCATGATGAGAAACAAATTGTCTCTGGATTTTTTCTCAGAGCTGGGGACGCTGTCACCAAAGGCGGAGTTTGTGTTTTTAAAAGTGAATGGGAAAAATGAAGGGGTTTATCTTGAACTTGAATCCGTCGATGAGTTTTATTTAGCGAAAAGGAAGCTGGCGGACGGGGCGGTTTTTTACGCGGTTGATGATGACGCTAATTTCTCGTTGATGAGCGATTTGGAAAGGGAGACGAAGACGTCACTTGAGCTTGGATATGAAAAGAAGACAGGGACTGAGGAAGACGACTTTTATTTGCAGGATATGATCTTTAAAATTAATACTGTCCCTAAAGCTCAATTTAAATCAGAAGTGACAAGGCATGTGGATATCGATAAGTATTTGCGCTGGCTCGCCGGCATTGTATTCACCTCAAACTATGACGGGTTTGTCCACAACTACTCGTTGTACAGAAACAGTGAAACCGGATTATTTGAGGTGATTCCTTGGGATTATGATGCGACCTGGGGCAGGGATATCCATGGAGAGCGGATGGCTGCCGATTACGTAAGAATTCAAGGATTTAATACACTAACCGCCCGGATTTTGGATGAACCCGATTTTCGCAGGTCCTACAGGCACTTGTTAGAAAAAACGCTCCACTCTCTTTTTACAATAGAGTATATGAAACCGAAAATAATGGAGATGCATGAACAGATTAGGCCGTTTGTCCTGATGGACCCATATAAAAAGAACGATATTGAACGTTTTGACCGAGAGCCAAATGTGATATGTGAATATATTATAAAACGAGCTGATTACCTCAAAAGTGAGCTTGATTTTTTATCCTGACGATAAACGGGCGGATTCCGGAGAACGGAGCGCCTTTTTTTATTTCCATTCATTTAACGATTTGCATATATCCACAAATTGTCCCAGTACAGGGTTTTGACTGTCTTTGCGATATGCGATGATCCATTCTGCTTTAAGCTGAAAATGATCAACGCTTCGATATGTGACGTCAAGGTTAAACAGCCGTCTGGCCGAGGATGGGACAATGGTAATGCCGATGCCCGCTGTCACCAGTCCGATCACCATTTGATATTCTGTCGCTTCCTGAACGATATTCGGCACAAAACCCGCGTTTTCACAGAGCTGAATAAAGTCGGTATATAACGTTGGCCACGCTTCTTTGGAAAGGGTAATGATCGGTTCATTTTCCAAGTCTGTAATGTCGATTGATTCTTTTAATGCAAGCGGATGCTGTTTTGGCAATGCGAGGATGCATGGACTGCTCTGGGTTGTCTCAATTTGCAGCTCCGGATGCTCTAACGGCGGATGGAGAATCCCGATGTCGATATGTCCCTTGAGCAATTCCTCCTGCTGCCTGTAAGAAGCGATCTCTTTCAGTTCAATTTTCACAGAGGGGAATTTTTTACGGTATTCCCGGATGATCGGCGGCAAAAATTCATATGTAGCTGATCCGACAAAACCAATGACGAGATGGCCGTGCTCGCCGCGAGCCGTTCGCTGGGCCAGTTCAATCGCTTGATCAATTTGCATCAATGCAGTACGACAGTGATTTAAAAATATTTCTCCTGCTGCGGTAAGCTCCACAAATCTTTTTGTCCTCTTGAGAAGCGTCACCCCGACTTCTTTTTCCAGCTGTTTGATCTGCTGGCTGAGAGGAGGCTGTGTCATGTTCAGCCGAAGCGCAGCTTTTCCGAAATGAAGCTCTTCGGCTACTGCGATAAAGTATTGAAGATGGCGAAGCTCCATTCATATGCATTCCTTTCCTTAGGTTAATAATTCGCAATACATATTAATCATAAGGCGAATCGATATTGGAGGTCAATTTCCAAAGAGTGTATAGTGAAACGTATCACAAGAAATATTTAAAATTTAATGTTTAAAATGCATAATAAGGAGTGAGGGTGTTGACAAAAGCAACAAAAGAACAAAAATCCCTTGTGAAAAACAGAGGGGCGGAGCTTGTTGTTGATTGCTTAGCGGAGCAAGGTGTCACACATGTATTTGGCATTCCAGGTGCAAAAATTGATGCGGTATTTGACGCTTTACAAGATAAAGGGCCAGAAATTATCGTTGCGCGGCACGAACAAAATGCAGCATTTATGGCGCAAGCAGTCGGCCGTTTAACTGGAAAACCGGGAGTTGTGTTAGTCACATCGGGACCAGGCGCTTCTAACTTGGCAACAGGACTGCTGACAGCCAACACTGAAGGTGACCCTGTCGTTGCGCTTGCTGGGAACGTGATCCGTGCCGATCGTTTAAAACGGACACATCAATCTTTGGATAATGCGGCGCTGTTTCAGCCGATTACAAAATACAGTGTAGAAGTACAAGATGTGAAAAATATACCGGAAGCTGTTACAAATGCATTTAGGATAGCGTCAGCAGGTCAGGCTGGAGCCGCTTTTGTGAGCTTTCCGCAAGATGTTGTGAATGAAGTCACAAACACAAAAAGCGTGCGTGCTGTCGCAGCGCCAAAACTTGGTCCTGCAGCAGATGATGCAATCAGTGCGGCCATTGCAAAAATACAAACAGCGAAACTTCCTGTCGTTTTAGTCGGCATGAAGGGCGGAAGACCGGAAGCGATTAAAGCAGTCCGCAAGCTTTTGAAAAAAGTTCAGCTTCCATTCGTCGAAACATATCAAGCAGCAGGGACTCTTACAAGAGACTTAGAGGATCAGTATTTTGGCCGTATCGGCTTGTTCCACAACCAGCCTGGCGATTTACTGATTGAACAGGCTGATGTTGTTCTGACAATCGGTTATGACCCAATTGAATACGATCCGAAATTCTGGAATGTCAATGGTGACCGGACGATTATCCATTTAGATGAAATACTGGCTGACATTGATCATGCTTACCAGCCGGAGCTTGAATTGATCGGAGATATTCCATCTACAATTAATCACATCGAACACGATGCTGTGAAAGTGGAGTTTGCTGAACGTGAGCAGAAAATCCTGTCTGATTTAAAACAATATATGCATGAGGGTGAGCAGGTTCCTGCAGATTGGAAATCAGACAGAGTGCATCCTCTTGAAATCGTAAAAGAATTGCGAAACGCAGTCGATGATCATGTGACAGTGACTTGCGATATTGGTTCACACGCGATTTGGATGTCACGTTATTTCCGCAGCTACGAGCCGTTAACATTAATGATCAGTAACGGTATGCAAACACTCGGCGTTGCACTTCCTTGGGCAATCGGCGCCTCATTGGTGAAACCGGGAGAAAAAGTGGTATCCGTCTCTGGTGACGGCGGTTTCTTATTCTCAGCGATGGAATTAGAGACAGCAGTTCGTTTAAAAGCGCCAATTGTACACATTGTATGGAACGACAGCACATATGACATGGTTGCATTCCAGCAATTGAAAAAATATAACCGTACATCTGCGGTCGATTTCGGAAATATCGATATCGTGAAATATGCGGAAAGCTTCGGAGCAACTGGCTTGCGCGTAGAATCACCAGACCAGCTGGCAGATGTTCTGCGTCAAGGTATGAACGCAGAGGGTCCTGTCATCATTGATGTCCCGGTTGACTACAGTGATAACATTAATTTAGCAAGTGACAAGCTTCCGAAAGAATTCGGGGAACTCTTGAAAATGAAAGCTCTCTAGCACTCTGCGCATCACGACACTGTTTGATACAGCACTAAACAAAAGGAGTGAAGGGAATTATGAAACGCGAAAGCAACATACAAGTGCTCAGCCGCGGCCAAAAAGAGCAGCCTGTGAGCCAGATTTATCAAGTATCAACAATGACTTCTCTATTAGACGGGGTATATGACGGGGATTTTGAACTGTCAGAGATCCCAAAATACGGAGACTTCGGTATCGGAACCTTTAACAAGCTTGACGGAGAGCTGATTGGGTTTGACGGCGAATTTTACCGTCTCCGTTCAGACGGAACTGCGACACCGGTCCAAAACGGGGACCGTTCTCCGTTCTGTTCATTTACGTTCTTTACACCGGACATAACGCACAAAATTGATGCGAAAATGACACGTGAAGAATTTGAAAAAGAGATCAACAGCATTCTGCCAAGCAAAAACTTATTTTACGCGATCCGCATTGACGGATTGTTTAAAAAAGTGCAGACAAGAACGGTAGAATTGCAAGAAAAACCTTACGTGCCGATGGTTGAAGCGGTCAAAACGCAGCCGATTTTCAACTTCGACAATGTGAGAGGAACAATCGTAGGTTTCCTGACACCAGCTTATGCAAATGGAATCGCCGTTTCTGGCTATCACCTGCACTTCATTGACGAAGGACGAAATTCAGGCGGACACGTTTTTGACTATGTGCTTGAGGATTGCACGGTTACGATTTCACAAAAAATGAACATGAACCTGAGACTTCCGAATACAGCGGATTTCTTTAATGCGAATCTGGATAACCCTGATTTTGCTAAAGATATTGAAACAACTGAAGGAAGCCCAGAATAACAGAAAAAAGAAAGCCTCTTTGTACAGGGCTTTCTTTTTATTTGGCTCTTTTCCTGATTTTAGATAAAATAACGTCAAAACGGTAAAGGTGTGGTCTAATGAAAATATTGGTTTTGGCAGTTCATCCTCATATGGAAACCTCGGTTGTTAATAAGGCATGGGCAGAGGAATTGAGTAAACATGACAATATCACAGTACGGGAGCTTTATAAGGAATATCCGGATGAAGCGATAGATGTTGCGAAGGAGCAGCAGATGTGCGAGGAATACGACCGGATTGTTTTCCAATTTCCGCTTTATTGGTACAGTTCTCCGCCGCTCTTAAAAAAATGGCAGGATCTTGTGCTGACTTTCGGCTGGGCCTTTGGTTCAGAAGGAAAAGCCCTGCATGGCAAAGAGCTGATGCTAGCTGTATCAACGGGGAGCGAAGCGGAAAAATATCAAGCGGGCGGAGCAAATCATTACTCAATCAGTGAGCTATTGAAACCGTTTCAGGCCACAAGCAATCTAATCGGCATGAAATATCTGCCGCCATATGTGTTCTATGGCGTGAAATATGCAAACGGAGAGGATATTTCCCTCAGTGCAAAACGGTTAGCCGAATACATCCAACAGCCTTTTGCTTAAAAGAAAGCCCTGTCCAGCGTGCGACAGGGCTCTTTTAAAATTAAAAATCCGGCAGCTCGGACAGGTTGTTTTCTCTTATACCATCCGGTTCACTTCGCAATATGTCTCGTCCGTATTTATGGAAGACATCAACATGAGCGAGTTTTCCCGCTTTTGCTTCTGACAGCGCAGAGGGATAGTCGAGCTCTCTTCCTGTGTCCGTTTTTACTGCGATTATATTGTCTTCCTCATTTCTTCTGACTGCAATAATTTCTTCTTTTCCAGATGGAACAGCTTGCTGCTCCGCGGTTGTTTGCCGGTCTTTATACGTTTCATATGCTGCTTCAAATTGATCCATACTTACACCTCCATCTTTTAGCGTGAACAAAAATACCGATGATCATGTATGATTTCCATACGGCATACGACAATATTTCCTGAGAAATATCTTGGGAATGTGACAAATCAATCCTTGATCTGCGAAGAAAAAAGGGATTCCGCAGGAAAAACGGAATCCCTTTCAGTTATTTTGTCATGTGTAAGTCCTTTGTTTTCATATAGCCTGTCGCACCGCCGTAATCAACGAATACCCAATTAAAATCAAAACCGCCTTTTTTCGTTTTACTCCAGCCTAAAAAAGAAACGCTTGTGTCTGCCGGAAGAGTCTTGATGCTTTTTCCTTCAGCGGATGTATATACTATCGTTTTTATTTTCGTTTTTACTGTTGTAGCTGCTTTTACAATGTAATGAGTGGAAACAAAGCCTGTTTTGCCGTTTTTATAATGAACCTTTGCCCAGTCAGCGTTTGCGAAGGAAATCAGCTTTAAGCTGTCGCCCAAGTGCAGTATGGCTGATTTATGGCTTGATGCGGAAGGCTTCGTTCTGACATTTAGAGCCTCTGTTGACACCAAATAAGAATCAATCGGATAGCTGTATAAATCATCAATGCTTACAGTTGTTTCTGGCTGTTGTGCATGGATCGTGCTTGTGCCCCCTGCAGAAGCCGCAGTCATTCCAGCTGCAAGTGCGAGAGTTGATAATACTTTTGTCGTTTTGTTCATTTCTTCCTCTCCTCACGTAGAGAAATAATTCAATCTATATTTCGCTATTCACGTTTTCACAGATTCCTAAACATGAAAAAGGACCAGATAAAGATCTGGTCCGCGGCAATTATTTTTGTGTTTCAAGTTTGAGAGGCGCGGATATCATTTTTTCCACCTTTTTTCCGTGTAAAATATCATCTGCCGCTTCTGTAGCCAGTTTACCGATCAAGTCAGGCTGCTGAGCGACAGTGGCTGAGAGCTTTCCATCTTTAATCGAAGCGAGTGCATCTTTATTGCCGTCAAAACCGATCACTACAATATCTTTTCCCGAGCTGTTAATTGCCTCGAGAGCCCCGAGCGCCATTTCATCATTGTGAGCAAAAACAGCTTGGATTTCCGGATGTCCCTGCAGCAGGTTTTCCATGACAGTCAGGCCTTTGGTGCGGTCAAAGTCAGCTGATTGTTTTGTGACAATGTCGAGCTTTTGATCTGCAATGTTATGAAATCCTGAACCGCGTTCCCGTGTGGCAGAAGCGCCGGGCACGCCTTCAAGTTCTGCCACCTTTGCACCTTTTCCAAGCTTGTCGGCGATAAATTCCGCGGCCATTTCACCGCCTTTTACATTATCGGAAGCAACGAGGGTTTCTACTTTTCCTTGTTCCGCGGAACGATCGATTGTTACGACGGGTACATCGACTGAATTTGCATATTCTACTGCCGTTGAGATCGCCGAAGAATCAGTCGGATTGATTAACAATGCATCGACACCTTGCTGAATTAAATCTTCCACATCACTCGTCTGTTTCGATGAATCATTTTGTGCATCGACAATGATGATTTTCATTCCCCGTTTTTCAGCTTCTTTTTCGATGCCCTTTTTTAATGAGACAAAAAAGGGATTATTAAGTGTCGAGACGGATAAACCGATGGTGAATTCCTTTTTGTTCCCCGAGTTTGCCGGCTTTGCCCAATGGGGAGGTTCAAGCGAACAGGCAGTTAATAAAAACAATGATAACGTTAAAATGACGGATACAGCCTTTTTCATATAAAAAACCCTCCTATGCTGACTTTTTGCGGTCTAATAATACCGCAATTAAGATGACAATCCCTTTGACAACCAGCTGATAAAACGATGAGACACCAAGCAGGTTGAGCCCGTTATTCAGTGTGCCGATAATCAGCACTCCGATGAATGTGCCGATAATGCGCCCGCGGCCGCCGGAGAGGCTGGTCCCGCCTAAGACGACCGCCGCGATTGCATCCAGTTCATACGATTCTCCGGCAGTCGGCTGTGCTGAATGCAGACGGGAGGTCAATATGGCGCCGGCAAGGGCGGATAAAAGCCCGGCTAATGAATAGATCATTACTTTCACGCGTGTTACTTTAATGCCCGAAATGAGCGCGGCTTTTTCATTGCCTCCAATTGCGTACGTTCGGCGTCCGAACGGTGTTTTATGAAGAAGAACCCAAAGGATGACAAAGGCGAGAACCATTGTAATGGCCGGTACAGGGATGCCTAAAAAATAACCGCGTCCGAACAGTTGAAAAGCGTAGTTTGTGCCAAGTCCGGTAATCGGGTTTCCGTCTGTATACACAAGCGTCAGCCCGCGAAACACAGTCATGGTCGCAAGCGTGGCGATAAAGGGCGCCATTTTTCCTTTTGTGATCAATAGTCCGTTGATCATGCCGAGTACGGCACCAATGATACAGCCGAGAATGATCGCAAGAACTGGATCGACACCGGATACAATCATCCCCGCGACTAAAGCGCTGGACAGGGCAAGAATAGCGCCGACAGAAAGGTCAATGCCGCCTGTTAAAATCACAAAAGTCATGCCGAACGCGATTAATCCGTTAATGGCGACCTGGCGAAGCAGGTTTAAAATATTCAGCGGTTCAAGAAAGCTGGGATTTAAAATAGATACAATGATAACGAGAATAAATAAACCGAGAAACGGGCCGAGTTTTTGCATGACTCCATCGAAGTGAATCCGTTTTTGTTCTGTTTGCAGCTGTTCCGTTTTCATATTACCGCCCTCCCGTGGCAAGTGTCATAATTCGTTCTTGTGTTGCTTCCTGCGCGTGGATTTCTCCGCTGATTCTGCCTTCATGGACAACGATAACGCGATCGCTCATCCCGAGAATTTCCGGCAGCTCTGATGACACCATAATGATGGCGACGCCGCGCTCAGTCAGCTCATTCATCAGCGAATAAATCTCCCGTTTCGCGCCAACATCCACACCTCTGGTCGGCTCATCCAAGATGAGCACTTTCGGTCCGATCCCGATCCACTTGGCAATCACCACTTTTTGCTGGTTGCCTCCTGATAAATGGCGTGCGTGCGTTTCCGGTGTTGCCGTTTTGATGGTCAGGCGTTTGATTAAAAGATCGACAAATTCAGCTTCCCGCTTGTGATCAATGAGGCCCTTAGGAGAAAAACTGGACAGATTGGGCAGGGCAATATTCTCGCGAATTGAGGTGTCGAGCAGCAGCCCTTCATCTTTGCGGTTCTCTGTAATAAAGCCGAGCCCTTTTTTCACCGCATCCTGCGGGTTCTTAATGACCGTCTTTTTTCCAGCGATCCATATCTCACCCGAGTCCAGCCTGTCAACGCCGAATAGCGCTCTCATGATTTCTGTCCGGCCGGCCCCCATCAATCCGGAAATACCGACGATCTCACCGGAACGAACATAAAAGCTGACATCTTCAAAACGTCCTTTTACGGAGGCGTTTTTCACCTCGAATATATTGTCACCGAGTGAAGGAGCCCGTTTTGGATATCGTTCAGTCAGCTCGCGTCCAACCATTTTTTTGACGACTTCATCAAAATCGGTTTCAGAGATGTTTGTTGTATCTACCGTTTTTCCGTCACGCATGATGGTGATTCTGTCGCAAATCGCAAAGATTTCTTCCATGCGATGCGAAATGTACACGATGGATACGCCGTTCTTTTTTAACGCTGTAATGACCTCAAAGAGTTTGCTGATTTCCCGTTCCGTCAAAGCAGCGGTAGGCTCATCCATAATGATCACCTCGGCATTTGTCATGAGTGCTTTTGCGATTTCGACCATTTGCTGCTGTCCGACGGAACACTCGCCAGCTTCTTGATCAAGAGAAAGAGAGACAGACAGTTTGTCAAATTGCTCTTTTGCTAGCGCTTTCATTTTTCTTGTTTGTAAAACGCCCAGCTTGGAGGCTATCTCTTTTCCGATAAATAGATTCTCAAGAACGGTCATTTCCGGCCAGATATTCAATTCCTGATGGATAAAGGCTATTCCATGCTGTTCCGCTTCTTTCGGATTGGAAAAATACATTTCGTTTCCGTTTATGCGGATTTGCCCTTGATCCGATTTATGCAGGCCTGTCAGAATGTTCATAAGCGTGGACTTGCCGGCGCCGTTCTCTCCCATTAATGCGTGAACCTCGCCGGGCACGAGCTGAAAGGAAACGCCTGACAGTACTTGGTTTTTTCCGAATGCTTTATGAATGTCTTTCATTTCAATCTGCATGTTCCACCCTCCTTTCTAGAAAAGCACACCCGCCTGCAGGATGCAGTTGGCATATGGTGTGAATTCGCCTGTTCTTATAATGGCTTTTGCTTCTTTTGTCAGCTGCTTAAACTCCTCGTGAGAAAGGTATTCAATCTCCTGTTCAGAAAAAAGGTTCTCTAGAAATCTGGCAATCTCCTGATTAGCGGTTTTTATTTCAGATGCAGCAATAACTTTTTCGACCGCCATTTCTTCTGCGAGCACCGCCGCGGTATCTTGAAAAGCCGGAAGACCCGGCTTCAGTGAAAGGTCAATTTTCAAAACGCCGTCAGGAACAGGCAACCCCGCATCTGCGATGACAATTTGATCAGTGTGGCCAAGGTCGGCTAAAAGCTTGGCAAGGTGGCTGTTCAGTATTCCGTGTTTTTTCATGACAACAGCTCCTCTACTTCTTTTCTTGTCGGCATTCCGCCTTGGGCACCGAAGGAACAGACAGAAAGGGAAGCGGCGCGATTGGCAAATCGCAATGCGGCTTCAATGTCTTTTCCCTCTGCCAGAGCCACGGCGAAGGCTGCGTTAAACGTATCACCGGCTCCGGTTGTATCAATGGGCTCAACGGGGAAGGAAGGGATAAGCTGCTCTTTGCTTCCGGCTGAATAACGGACGCCCTGTTTTCCTTCCGTAATAAAGAGCTTTGCCGGATACAGCGCCAAGGCTTCAGAAACGGTAAGCCCGGGGAACAATATTGACGCCTCGTGTTCATTCGGCGTGAGATAGGTGGCATGGTCAATTGTTTCCTGTCTCAGCGGTCGGGCCGGTGCCGGGTTGAGCATAATCGGGATATCGAGAGAATGGCAGTATCTGCACACTTCATCAACCGTTTCCTCGGGGATTTCCTGCTGAATCAGGACCATATCAACTTCAATTTGTTCAAGCGCGTCTATCGCATACGATGGAGTGATATCATCATTCGCACCTTTGACGACAACAATGCTGTTATCACCTTCGGCAAGCACTATGTGGGCGGTACCGCTATCTTTGTGTGTAACCGGTTCCATATAGTCGGTGCGAACGCCGTTTGCTTTTAAATTATCCAAAATGGCTGTGCCATAATGATCATCTCCGACCTTACCGACCATAAACACGTGAGCCCCAAGTCTGGCAGCAGCAACGGCCTGATTGGCTCCTTTACCGCCCGGCACAGTCTGAAACGACGTGCCAAGTACTGTTTCACCGGCTTTTGGGCGTTTGTCCGAGGTGACAACTAAATCCATAGAACAGCTACCAATTACACAAATATTACGCATCGTGATCTTCCTTTCTTGTCGTCTTTCTTCTTATATAGGTGACGGACATTTGAATTGCCGTTTCTGTCAGGGGCTGTTTTTTGATGATACGCAAAAGCAGTTTGGCCGCTTCTTTTCCCATATCATATGCGGGCTGTTTAATTGTAGACAGGGGCGGGAACAGCAGCTCGCTTTGCGGAATGTCATCATAGCCGATAATTTGAATATCTTCCGGCACCTTTCTTCCGCGCCGCAAAGCTTCATGTAATACCGCAGCGGCTTGAATATCATTACTCGCTATCACACCGTCTGTCTCTGGATAAGCGGCAAACAGCTCCTTCGCCATCGATTGCGCATCCTTGAAAGAAAATGAAGCCGTCTCGATGACCTGAAAATCAACTTCAGCCTGCTTTAAGATCTCTAAAGCGCCGTGAAAGCGATCTTGAGCGGTCGGCAGGTGAGCGGGGCCTCTCAAGAGCGTAATGCGCTGGCTTTTTCCGTGAATGATGGCTTCGGCCGCTAATTTTCCCCCGGTGCGGCCGTCACTGGACACAGAAGGAGCGCCTTCAGGTGTTCTGTCCAGAAAAACGACTGGGTGATTCATGCCGTTGTATTCCTCAAGGTCCGGGTAATTCGTTGCGGCAATAATGCCTGCGACATGATTTTGCTTAAAGGTTTGAAGGTACTCAAGTTCTTTTTTCAATTCCTCGTCACTGTTACCGAAAATAAGGCGATAGCCTTCCCTGTTCAATTCATCCTCAGCACCGCGGGCAAGCTGGGGGAAGAAAGGGTTTGTGATATCCGGGAGCAAAAGCCCGATCAGCCGGGATTCTCTTTTGTAAAGAGATCGGGCGACTTCATTTGGGTAATAGTTCAGCCGCTCCATCGCCGCTATGACGAGCGTTCGCGTTTCTTCGTGTACATAGCCGCTGTCATTTAGGACGCGGGAAACCGTCGCAACAGAAACGCCCGCCGCTCCGGCAACATCTTTAATTGTAGCCAAAACAGCTCCTCCTTGTTTGTGTAACCGTTTACATAGATAGATTATCATGAGCCATCCGAGGTTGGCAATAAAAATATCGAAAGAAAATCTATTGTAACTTATATATAAATGAGAAATTTAAGTTTTTTACTCTTTTTTTGACAAAATCTTCGCAATTCTGGATGAAGATTTCATGAACAAATATTAAGTTTTATTAAAATTGTTTCAAAGTCGTGCGTTTAGACCTGTACATGAGGAGAAATAGAAAAGACTATCCGCCCAGAAAATGTTTAATTATGTTAGAGAATTCGGACTCGTATATTTAACATTTTCATTGATGACCCCAATAGTCTTTTTGGAATAGGCCTCATATTGCCTCTTCCATGCAGAAAGGATGACATGATGACCTTGTCCTTAAGAAACAGGGAAAACGTATTTTGTGTTCATAAGAACCGGAAACACGCATGATAGCGGGAAAAGCTTGATATCACGGGCTGAAAAAAAGATTGATTTGAAATGCATATTAAATACAAATACCAAGGTGAGACTATACGTCCAGAAGGATATGAGAAGAGAAATAAAAGCGCATTTCTTTTGCTTTTTTTAAAAAAAGCTAAGATGTAAGTCCTGCCGTTTTCCAAATTTAGAAAGCAGTTTGTAGGTACAAAATCTCTTTCAAAAGAGAAGTTTGGCTTAGTGGGTTAGGGAAGATTATGCTACATAATGCCGATTGAGAATTCATAGTGATTCTATATACTGATGAATGAATTTACAACAATATAGAAGGAGATGTCGAAAAGCAATGTGGTTACTCATTATAGCCTGTGCTGTCATACTGGTCATCGGAATATTAGAAAAACGACGACATCAGAAAAACATTGATGCCCTCCCTGTTCGAGTGAATATTAACGGCATCAGAGGAAAGTCCACTGTGACAAGGCTGACAACCGGAATATTAATAGAAGCCGGTTACAAAACTGTCGGGAAAACGACAGGAACGGACGCAAGAATGATTTACTGGGATACTCCGGAGGAAAAGCCGATCAAACGGAAACCTCAGGGGCCGAATATCGGTGAACAAAAAGAAGTCATGAAAGAAACAGTAGAAAGAGGGGCCAACGCTATTGTAAGTGAATGCATGGCGGTTAACCCGGATTATCAGATTATCTTTCAGGACGAACTGCTGCAAGCCAATATCGGCGTGATTGTCAACGTTTTAGAAGACCATATGGATGTCATGGGGCCGACGCTCGATGAAATTGCGGAAGCGTTTACTGCTACTATTCCTTATAATGGCCATCTTGTCATTACAGATAGTGAATATACCGAGTTCTTTAAACAAAAAGCAAAAGAACGAAACACAAAAGTCATCATTGCTGATAACTCAAAAATTACAGATGAATATTTGCGTAAATTTGAATACATGGTATTCCCTGATAATGCTTCACTGGCACTGGGTGTGGCTCAAGCACTCGGCATTGACGAAGAAACAGCGTTTAAAGGAATGTTGAATGCGCCGCCAGATCCGGGAGCAATGAGAATTCTCCCGCTGATCAGTCCGAGCAAGCCTGGGCACTTTGTTAATGGGTTTGCCGCAAACGACGCTTCTTCTACTTTGAATATATGGAAACGTGTAAAAGAAATCGGTTACCCAACTGATGATCCAATCATTATTATGAACTGCCGGGCAGACCGTGTCGATCGGACACAGCAATTCGCAAATGACGTATTGCCTTATATTGAGGCAAGTGAACTGATCTTAATCGGTGAAACAACAGAGCCAATCGTAAAAGCCTATGAAGAAGGCAAAATTCCTGCAGACAAATTGCATGATTTAGAGTACAAGTCTACAGAAGAAATTATGGAATTGTTAAAGAAAAGAATGCACAACCGTGTCATATATGGCGTCGGCAATATTCATGGCGCCGCAGAGCCTTTAATTGAAAAAATCCACGAATACAAGGTTAAGCAGCTCGTAAGCTAGGAGGAAATGCAGACATGTTCGGATCAGATTTATACATCGCACTCATTTTAGGTGTACTACTCAGTTTAATTTTTGCGGAAAAAACAGGGATTGTGCCGGCAGGACTTGTTGTACCGGGATATTTAGGACTTGTGTTTAATCAGCCGGTCTTTATATTACTCGTTTTGCTAGTGAGCCTGCTCACTTATGTGATTGTGAAATACGGTTTATCGAAATTTATGATTTTGTACGGACGCAGAAAATTCGCTGCCATGCTGATAACAGGGATCGTCCTGAAAATCGCGTTTGATTTTCTATACCCGATTGTACCATTTGAAATCGCGGAATTTCGAGGAATCGGTATCATCGTGCCAGGTTTAATTGCCAATACCATTCAGAAACAAGGATTAACGATTACGTTCGGAAGCACGCTGCTATTGAGCGGAGCGACCTTTGCTATCATGTTTGTTTACTACTTAATTTAATGTAAGGTGTGTCAAACGATGAAAAAAGAACTGAGCTTTCATGAAAAGCTGCTGAAGCTGACAAAACAGCAAAAAAAGAAAACCAATAAGCACGTATTTATTGCCATTCCGATCGTTTTTGTACTTATGTTCGCGTTTATGTGGGCGGGAAAAGCAGAAACGCCGAAAGTCAAAACGTATTCTGACGACGTTCTCTCAGCCTCATTTGTCGGGGATATTATGATGGGGCGCTATGTTGAAAAAGTAACGGATCAAAAAGGGGCAGACAGTATTTTTCAGTATGTTGAACCGCTCTTTAAAGCCTCTGATTATGTAGCCGGAAACTTTGAAAATCCGGTAACCTATAAAAAGAATTACAAACAAGCAGAAAAAGAAATTCATTTGCAGACGAATAAGGAATCAGTGAAAGTCTTGAAGGATATGAACTTTACGGTTCTCAACAGCGCAAACAACCACGCAATGGATTACGGCGCTCAGGGCATGAAAGATACACTAGGAGAATTTGCGGAGCAAAACCTTGATATCGTTGGAGCAGGATACAGCTTAAGCGATGCGAAGAAGAATATCTCGTACCAGGAAGTCAATGGAGTAACCATTGCGACGCTCGGCTTTACCGACGTGTCTGGAAAAGGCTTCGCGGCTAAAAAGAATACGCCGGGCGTACTGCCCGCAGATCCTGAAATCTTTATCCCTATGATTTCAGAAGCGAAAAAACATGCAGACATCGTCGTTGTGCAGTCACACTGGGGACAAGAGTATGACAACGATCCAAACGACCGTCAGCGCCAGCTTGCACGAGCTATGTCTGATGCGGGAGCTGATATCATTGTAGGCCATCACCCGCACGTCTTAGAACCGATTGAAGTTTATAACGGAACCGTGATTTTCTACAGCCTCGGAAACTTTGTCTTTGATCAGGGTTGGACGAGGACGAGAGACAGTGCACTGGTTCAGTATCACCTGAAGAAAAACGGAACAGGCCGCTTTGAAGTGATGCCGATTGATATCCATGAAGCGACGCCTGCACCGGTGAAAAAAGGAAGCCTTAAACAAAAAACGATTATTCGCGAACTCACGAAAGATTCTAATTTCGCATGGAAAGTAGAAGACGGAAAATTGACGTTTGATGTTGATCATAGCGACAAACTAAAATCTAAATAATAGGAGTGATAAAAATGAAATTTGTCAAAGTTATCTGGCCGTTTGTTGCCGTAGCTATCGTATTCATGTTTATGTCAGCTTTTAAATTCAATGATCATCTGACAGATCAGGAAAAGCAGAAAATTGATACGGAAATGCACAAAATCCAACAGCAGGAAGAACCGGCAAACGCCACTAAATAATTCAAAAAAGAGAGTGTCTCATGAGGCATTCTCTTTTTATTTGCCCAGCATATTCATTCTGTAAAAATATCAAAAAGTCTCTTAACATATTCAAAAAAATACCGATGTTAAAACTGCAAATAGAGGAGGAGATAATAAAAGTGAACACACTGGCAAACTGGAAGAAGTTTTTGCTTGTGGCGGTTATCATTTGTTTTTTGGGTTCAATTATCACAAAAGCGGAGATTGCGGAGGCTGATACGTCATCTGAACTGATGATCAGCGAAGCGAAAAAACTGCTTGGATATCAGTATAAATACGGCGGCGAAACGCCGGAAGAGGGATTCGATCCTTCGGGGTTGATTCAATATGTTTTCAGTAAGGCTGATATTCATCTGCCGAGATCTGTGAACGACCAGTATAAAGTCGGAACGGCCGTAAAACCGGAAAATCTGCAGCCGGGCGATGTTTTGTTTTTCAAGAAAGAGGGAAGCAACGGAACTGCTCCGACACACGTTGCTCTTTACATTGGAGACGGCCAAATGATTCACAGTACGCAATCAAAAGGGGTTATCATCACCAATTACAAAACGAGCAGCTATTGGAGCGGGTCTTATATCGGTGCGAAACGAATCGCAGCCGATCCGGCAACTGCTGATGTCCCTGTCGTTCAGGAGGCCGAGAAATATATCGGCATTCCATATGTATTTGGCGGAAGCACACCGTCAGAGGGCTTTGATTGCTCAGGACTCGTGCAATATGTGTTTCAACAGGCACTCGGCATTTATCTGCCGCGATCAGCCGAACAGCAGTGGGCAGTGGGCGAGAAGGTAGCCCCTCAGAACATACAGCCGGGTGATGTCGTCTATTTCAGCAATACGTATAAAACGGGAATTTCACATGCAGGCATTTATGCTGGCAGAGGAAGATTTATTCAGGCAAGCCGGTCAGAAAAAGTAACCATTTCCTACTTGTCAGAGGATTATTGGATATCGAAGATGACAGGCATTCGCCGATTTGACAATCTGGCAATCACGAAAGAAAATCCGATTGTGTCCGAGGCAACGCTTTATGTCGGAGAAGTTCCCTACAAAAAGGGCGGAGTTTCTCCAGAGACAGGATTTGATACAGCCGGATTTCTCCAGTATGTATACCAGAAAGCAGCCGGTATTTCCCTGCCTCGATTCGCAACAAGCCAGTTCAAAGCCGGAAGTATGATTGAGAAGGCGGATCTGAAACCGGGAGACATTGTGTTCTTCCAATCAACAAGCTTAAATCCCGCCATCTATATCGGAAACGGACAAGTTGTTCATGTCACATTATCAAACGGCGTGACCATCACCAATATGAACACGAGCACGTATTGGAAAGATAAATATGCGGGAAGCATACGGGTGCAATAACAGGACAAAGACTCCAGAATCTCTGGAGTCTTTTCTTTATGCATATTGGCCGGAAAGCAGCTGGTCAATAAAGTAAGCCACACCATTTTCGTCATTGCTTTTTGTGACGAAGGTGCTTTTTTCTTTTAATTCATCGATCGCGTTTTCCATAGCGATACGGTGTCCGGCGACTTCAAACATGGACAAATCGTTCGGACTGTCGCCGATCACATAGATATCCTGTGTTTCAATCCCGTATATTTCAGCCAGCTCTGTCAGCGCGCGTCCTTTTCCTGAAGAGGCCGGCAGGATTTCGATAATATGTTTTCCAGAAGAGGTTTGTGCCAGTTTTTTATGATGCTTCAGCTCTTCCTTCGCTTGTTTCAGCTTGTCCATATCAAAGGAGAAGCAAAGAAGCTTATAAATGTTTTCGCTGCCGTCAAAAACCGATTCGATATGAGGGATCCGTTTAATGCCAAACTGCTTGAACTGAGTCATGGCTCCTTGCCACAATTCATCGGTCTTTTCGCTTGGATTTGCGCTCTTTAGAATATCAAGCTCCGCATGCAGCTTATCCTCGCCGTCAAAAGGAGAAAGCAGATGGTCATCTGTATATACCTCAAAGTAAATGTTTTTTGACAGTAAGTATTCAGCGATCGCCTTACCGGCCTCCTGATCCATTAATGTCCGGCTGATCAGGCGGTAGCCTTTGTCATGAACCGTACCGCCATTTGCCGCAATGATAGGGATATCCAGATCTTCCAGCAGCGCTTTTACATCAAACGTTGCTCTTCCCGTGCAAATGGTGACGAGGATGCCCGCATCAATGGCCCGCTTGATCGCCGCTCTGTTTTCAGCAGAAATGACGCTTTCCTTATTCAGTAATGTTCCGTCTAAATCAATCGCAATACATTTCATATGTAGGGTACCTCCTTAAAAATGAAGCTGCTTCGAGTAGTATGTTCAGCTTTCCTGCGAAACATTAACCATATCTATCAGGCTAAACGTTACTTTGATCATTTTCAACAAAAATGGGCAAAAAAAACGGAATGACCTTTGCCATTCCGTTCAAATCAGTTATTTAGGGCATCCTTTAGTTCAGTTTTAACTTCTTCAAGTTTTTCGTTATCAAGCTGCAAATAATACAGTTTTTTACCCTCACGTGAGCTATAGAGGTACGTGTCTGATCCCGTAAGCTGTTCAGTATCAATTGATTTTAAAGATGTTATAAAAGGAAATAAACCGATGGCATCATTTAAAGATAAATTCATCTTTAAATTTTCCCCTAGACTATCAACAATATCATCGTAGGCTGGAATAGAGCTTAGGGACTTGGATTTTTTAATAATTGCATTTAATACTTCCATTTGTCTTTGGCCACGTTGAAAATCTGTATCGGCTTTTCGCGTTCTTACATATGCAAGTGCCTCTTCACCATCAAGAGTTTGAACACCGGTTTTTAAGACAACTTTCCCTTTTGTATCTTTTTTGATTTGATTCGCAACTTTTTCACTTTTTATATCTACTCTCACACCATTTAACTCATCAACAACATCTTTAAAGGCATCAAAGTTACTTTCTACTACATAATCTACTGGAATATCCAACAGATCTTCCACTGTTTTGGCTGTGAGTTTTACACCTCCATACGCATGAGCATGAGTAAATTTATCATAGCCATAACCGGGAATATTTACATAGGAGTCTCTAGGGATGCTCAACATTGTAGCTGTTTTGTTTTTTCGGTTAAACGTAACCAATACATTGGCGTCACTCCGGGCATCATTAACTGTCTCGCCATTTGCATCTCTGGCATCGATACCGAGAAGCAGTACAGTAAAAGAATCTTTTTTCGGGTCAAATTCTTTAATACGTTTAACGGATTGACCATTCTCATTCAAATCAATATGCGCTTGTTTTGACGCATTGTTCAGCTTGACATAAGCATAGGCGCCGACAGATCCTGCCGCAATAACTAGAAAAGCCATCAAACCGGCAACGATTTTCACCCATTTTCTAAGTCGTCTCTTTTTCTTTCTGCGGTGTGTTCGTTCTTCCATATCAATACCCTCTCGTTTCTTTAATATTTGAAGAGTACCATTTATTTTGCCATGGGACAACTCTTCAAAAGACATTTTTCGATAAATATTCCTATATTTATAAGTTCCTTTTCTTGAAAGTTGATATTTTAAATGTGATGAATCACCTTATATTGGACGCTCTAGCAGATAAAATGTTTCGGTGACGTTGGAAAAAATGCAAGTAAATGATTGGAAACTTAGAGGTCTGCAAGAACGAAAAGGTTTAATGGCAGGAAAAAGAGGCTAAAAGATTTCTAATAAACTTCGCAACAATGTCATTGAAGCTGAATGGAGAAAGGGAGTCATTGTTATGAAAAAGCAGTCGAATATATGGCTTTATTTTTTCGGCGCTCTTGGAGGCGCGTTATACGGTTATGACACCGGAGTGATTTCCGGCGCTATTTTATTTATGAAAAAGGATTTAGGATTGAATGCCTTTACAGAAGGGCTTGTTGTCAGCTCTTTATTGGTTGGGGCGATATTAGGTTCAGGAACGGCCGGTAAGCTGACTGACCGTTTCGGAAGAAAAAAAGCGATTATGGCGGCCGCGCTGCTGTTTTGTATAGGCGGTCTGGGTGTGGCACTCGCCCCGAATACGGGAGTCATGGTGCTGTTTCGCATGGTATTAGGACTTGCAGTGGGGACTTCGACGACGATCGTGCCGCTCTATTTATCTGAACTGGCGCCAAAGCATAAGCGCGGGGCGCTGTCATCGCTGAATCAGCTGATGATCACGGTCGGCATTCTGCTTTCTTACATTGTCAATTACATATTTGCCGATGCCGAAGCGTGGCGCTGGATGCTTGGATTGGCTGCTGTGCCGTCTTTGCTCCTGCTTATTGGCATTTTGTTCATGCCGGAGAGCCCGCGCTGGCTGTTTACGAATGGCGAAGAAGGCAAAGCGAAAAAGATTCTTGAAAAATTGCGTGGCACAAAAGATATTGATCAGGAAATACATGATATTCAAGAGGCGGAAAAGCAGGATGAAGGCGGTCTGAAGGAGCTGTTCGATCCATGGGTTCGCCCCGCCCTGATTGCCGGCTTGGGACTGGCGTTTTTGCAGCAATTTATCGGAACGAATACGATCATCTATTATGCGCCAAAGACCTTTACAAACGTCGGATTCGGAAACTCCGCTTCGATTTTAGGAACGGTCGGAATCGGCACAGTCAATGTGCTCATGACATTAGTAGCGATAAAAATCATCGACAAGATCGGAAGAAAGCCGCTATTGCTATTCGGGAATGCCGGGATGGTGATCAGCTTGATCGTTCTCGCTCTGGTGAATCTCTTTTTCGATAACACCGCGGCTGCCTCATGGACGACAGTCATTTGTTTAGGCGTGTTTATCGTTGTATTTGCGGTCAGCTGGGGACCGGTTGTCTGGGTGATGCTTCCTGAATTGTTTCCGCTCCATGTCAGAGGAATCGGCACTGGGGTATCTACCTTGATGCTGCACGTTGGGACACTGATTGTTTCACTAACCTATCCAATATTAATGGAGGCAATCGGCATCAGTTATTTATTTCTGATCTATGCCGCGATCGGCATCATGGCGTTCTTGTTTGTCTGGTTTAAAGTGACAGAGACGAAGGGGAAAAGCCTTGAAGAAATTGAGCAGGATTTACGGGACAAAAACGGACAGGGAGGATCGGCTGGAAAACAGCAGACGGCCGAAACATAAAAAAGGGTGCGCGATTATGCGCACCCTTTTGATTACTCACTTTCCTACTGTGCCGAAGTTAGTGATTTTGAAAGAAATATTGTATTTAAAATCAGCCTCTGAAAATAGCTCATCCCAATGTCCTTTTACTTTATGCCAGTATTCTGGGTATTGAACCCGAATGTGCTCGGATAAAAAGACCGGATCGGTTTTATACTCATGCTGCAGTTTATCCATGACCTTCTTTATATCGCGTTCAAGCTTTTTCTCAAAAATGTTCTCCAGCCTGCTCAAATAGCTCTTACTAAAGGAGTTTTCATTCGGGTTTTGGTCTTCTGTCAGGATGCCCTTTGTTTTGACAGAAATTCGAAAGACTGGCTTGCCGTTTTCAACGGACGGTTTAATTTTCGTTTTTGACTTTTTTATCTCAAACGTAATCGGATGTCCTTTAACTGTCGTCGGCATAATGCCGCCTTGAATCGTCCCCACGACCCACGTCAGCGTTTGTGTTTCATTTGGTGAAAGAAATCCAACGAGTTTATTGCTGCCGCTTTTGATAATGCCCGCCCCGTCATACGTTGCTTTTCCCTTTTGGTTTTTCACGGCTTGAATGAGAAAACTGTAGCCATTTTGGCTATAGATAGAAGCCCTGCCGATGCGAAGCGGCCTCATAATCTTACCGTTATATCCTCTATGAGTTGTCAAATCAATCAGTTTTTCGGTGGGCATTGGCTGCTGCTGGCTGGGGCTTCCTTTTGTAAAGATATCAGCCGCTTTCCCTCTGGCTGCCATCAAAAAGCTGCTTCGCCGCAGCTCGTCATCCCGAATAAAATGGTTAAAGACTTGATCTATGTTTTGATTCCTCATCAGTTTTTCTCCCAAAAGAATCACTTTTAAATGATCGCTATAAATAGGAGGGTCCTTGACAGATACATCACTGACTGCTTCCAGAATGGTTTTCCCGTGGGATGTCACATGAACAAATTCGGGTTTTCCGGATGCTTGGCTGTCTTCACTTTGGGGAAGAAGGTTTTGGTATGTTAATTTATACTGATGATCATCTGTCTCATCGATTGCCAGTCCTCTTGCGAAGGATAATTTCTCAATATTTTTGACATCCCAGCATCCCGAGAGAACCTGCAGCATCAGAAACATGACTGCGAGTTTTGTTATGATCTTCATCCAAGCTGCCCCCTCCCCAGTTTTTTCTGTACCCAGCTTAAAAACCAGGTGAAGAATGGGATTGTAATCACAAATAAAAAAATATATCCGAGAAGTGTCCCATAATAAAATACCTCATTCAGGTCCTTGGGATACATCGTTACGAAAAACGTCCCAGCCAGCATTGCAGCCAAGAGCCATGGATTGTTTTTATTTTTCAGATGAAAAATTTCTGTTAATCCAATATGGGCGCCTTTGAAGGATCCGAGCATACAGGCAAATTGCTGGGCTGTCCAGGTCAGCTGTAAAAACAGATCGAATCGTTCAATAAAAATACCCGGAACCTCTAATGCGTGAATGAGGGAAATGGTCGGCCAAGTCACTGTTTTTGCCTCTGCCACAGTCATACAGCCGATTACAATGAACAACGTAATGCTGTAGAACACTGTGGAAGTCGCGATGCCCAAAGCGACAGCCTTTTTCGCTTGCTTCGGATCTCTCATAAACGGGATGAGATAAAATATGATTTCAAATCCTGAGAAATATAAAAGCGTCTTTGGGAATAAAGAGAAAAAACTTTGATAGCCTCCTTCAAAAACAGGCCGGATAAAATCAAGCTGAAATAAGCGAAAGCTGAACAACAGGAGCATCATAAAAATAATAAGAGTCATAGGAAAAATATAAGCGTATACCTTTGCAATGGGATAAACGCCTCCGCCCACATGATAGATGGCAACTGCGAGAAATATAAAAACGACAACTGACATTGGCGTATTTTTCAACAGAAAGAATCCGACGACCTCTCCCAAAATCCGTGCTTGATAGCAAACAATCCCAATGAAATATAGACAGATAAACAAATTCAATAGTGGGCCGATGAATTTTCCAGCCGTGATGCTGTTGAGCTTGAAAAGAGTTTTTCCGCTGTTTTTTTGAAGGAAAGGTAAAAAAAGCAGAGCGATCATAATAAAAATAACGCCCTGCAGCAGGATCATAATCCATCCGCTTGGACTGCCGGTTTCAGCAGCTGAGCGGGGAAGGGTTAGGACCCCGGCACCGATCAGTGTGCTGCTTATCATAATAAGCGTCTGCATAAAAGTCAGTTTATGCTCTGATTTTTTCATAGCCATCACCTTTGTCTGATGTTATCTTCGGGATCGTTTCGTGTCGGTCTTCTTTTAAAAAACTTCGTGGGAATACGGATGACGGTGTCCTTCAAATCCTGTCCGGGCTGTGCCATGATCGGAATGATGTAATCTTGCCCGAAGCTTTTCAGGCGCATCAAGTGGCCGATCACAAACAGGAAAACCATAACGACGCCATACATGCCAAGTACTGCTGCACTTATCATTGCAGCAATGCGTATCAGCCGCAGGGGAAAGTTATAGGCGTATGAAGGAACGGTAAAAGATGCCAGTGCTGTGACAGAAACGACAATGACCATAAGGGCGCTGACGATTTGCGCCTGAACAGCCGCCTGTCCGATGACAACTCCGCCGATAAGGCCAATTGTCTGACCGATCGGCTTTGGCAGTCTCAACCCGGCTTCTCTGATCAGCTCGATCGTAAAGATCATAAAAAAAGCTTCTACAAAAGGCGGGAATGGCACATTAAGCCTGCTGCCTGCAATGGAGATCGCCATTCGGGTCGGCAACAGCCCAGTGTGGAAAGAAACGAGAGATATATACAGACCGGGCAAATAAATGGTGATCAGAACGCTGGAATACCGAAGAAGGCGTATAAGTGACATCGGAATCCAGCGCTGGCTGTAATCATCGGGCGAATGAATGAATTCATCAACCGTAGCCGGCACAATCAAAGCGAACGGGGTGCCATCTACCAATATGGCTACCCGTCCTTCTAATAGAGCAGCTTCTGTCCGATCAGGCCGTTCAGTGCTTAATATTGTGGGAAATATCGAAAACGGTTCATCTTCAATCAGCTGTTCAAGTGTGCCCGATTCCGGCAGATCATCGATTTTGACTGAGTTCAGCCTTTTAAACACTTCCTTGACGACATAATCAGGAGCAATATCTTGAATATAAGCGACAGCGATTTTCTTTTTCGTCCTTTTTCCGAGTATCATTTCCTTTATGACGAGGTTAGGATCACTTGTCCGTTCACGCAAAAGCGCTGTGTTTGTCCGCAGCTTTTCAATAAATCCTATTTTCGCACCGCGTTCCACGATTTCGGAGGAGGGCTCTTCAAGACTGCGTGTTTTTAATGTTTTCGTGTCAAAAGCTAATCCTCCGTGATAGCCATCAGCGAGCAAAACGGCATGGCCTGTAAAAACGAGCTGTTCTATTTCTTTCATTTCAGAGACAACGCTATGGTGAAAACCGAAAAAAAAGGCGGATAGGTCTTCAATCGAGCCTTCCTTATGGGCTAACGCCTCTCTTTGTAAAGGAGAAATGACGTATTGCGCCAGCATTTTATTCTCTGTCAGACCGTCAATATACAGTAAACACGCCTTCCGTCTGCTGTCTCCAAAAGCAAATGAATAAAACATCATATCGTCGTTTTGTCCCCATTTTTTTTTCAGTGCATCTAAGTTGTTCTGGAGATCAGAGTCGATGTGCATAGTTTTTCTCCTTCGTAAACAGATTGACGGTTTTTATTAATTTGTATCAAAAAAGGAGAATTATTCTTCTCAAGGAAAAGGCTGAAACAAAGCTTCTTTTCGACGTGATATAATATAAAGGAAGCGTTTTCTTAAAGGGGTTGTCAAAAGATGATGCTTTATACATATGTTGTCTTAGGAATAAGACAGCTTATACGGGCGTTTGTAAGGGGGGCGCACCGGGAAAATAATGATCAGCTATTTACAGGGGAGGGGTACGGATCATGACGCAATCACCGATTTTTCTAACGCCTGTTTTTAAAGAAAAAATCTGGGGCGGCACCGCTTTACGAGATATATTTGGATACGGTATTCCTTCCGAAACGACGGGGGAATGCTGGGCCATTTCCGGTCATCCAAAAGGACCGAGCACTGTAGCGAATGGCCCGTATAGAGGAAAGACATTGATCGAGCTTTGGGAAGAGCACCGTGAAGTATTCGGCGGCGTGGAGGGGGACCGATTTCCGCTTCTGACAAAACTCCTGGACGTGAAGGAAGATATGTCGATAAAAGTTCACCCTGATGATTATTATGCCGGAGAAAACGAAGAGGGAGAACTCGGCAAGACGGAATGCTGGTACATCATTGACTGTAAAGAAAACGCGGAGATTATTTATGGGCATACGGCCCGCTCAAAAACAGAACTTGTCACAATGATCAACAGCGGTGACTGGGAAGGCCTGCTGCGAAGAATCAAAATTAAACCTGGTGATTTCTATTATGTGCCGAGCGGAACGCTGCACGCATTGTGTAAAGGGGCACTGGTGTTAGAAACACAGCAAAATTCAGATGCCACATACCGGGTGTACGACTATGACCGGCTTGATCACAACGGGAGTCAGAGAGAGCTTCATTTTGCCAAAGCGGTCAATGCGGCCACAGTTCCTCATGTGGACGGGTATATAGATGAATCGACCGAATCAAGAAAAGGAATTACTATTAAAACGTTTGTCCAAGGGGAATATTTTTCGGTATATAAATGGGACATAAATGGCGAGGCTGAGCTGTCTCAGGATGAAGCCTTCTTGCTTTGCAGCGTGATTGAAGGAAGCGGTTTGCTGATGTATGAAGACGAAACATGTCCGCTTAAAAAAGGCGATCACTTGATCTTGCCCGCTCAAATGCCCGATTTTACTATTAAAGGAACTTGTACACTGATCGTGTCTCATATGTAAACTTAATCTCACTTCGAGATTAAGTTTTTTTTTATGAAAAAATGGAAGGGATTCACCTGTAAATGAAGTGTACGCGCGCCGATAAATAAACTAGTTTTATATACTCATTGAATATGAAAGAGGAGAAGGAATGAAAAAGAGATTAATCGCACCGATGCTTCTGTCCGCCGCGTCCCTTGCCTTTTTTTCCATATCCGGTTCTGCCGCACAGGCTGCTGCCTATAAGGACTACTCGATATATGAGGTAGAACCGGCTAAAACGTTCAGTACAGAAAGCCAAGCCGCACAGGCAGCCGCCAAGCTGGAAAAAGACACTGGCTGGGATGCTTCTTATCAGGCTTCAGGCACAACAACGACCTACCAAATTTCCGCTGCTGGCATTCATAGCGAAGCAGAAGCGAAAGCAATACTGAGTGGACTCGCCAAACAGACAGCGATTTCAGGCACGTCAAGTCCTGTCGGAAGCAAACAGCCGTATGTCACCATCACCTCTGGCGCCATTTCGGGTGAAAAGCAGGCAAACACATTGCTGGCCAAGCTTAAACAAGAGACGGGAGTGTCTGGCACTGTAAAAGCATCCGGAACAGCCCAGCCCTATGTGAACGTCATAACATCAGAAATCCCTGATGAGACAAAAGTGAAGGCGCTTATCCAGAGTCTGGCTAAGCAAACGGGAATTAAAAGCTCGTATCAGCCCGTCTCACATACGGTGTCTGTGACAACCATTCAGTCAGGCGCAATCGTTGGAGACAGCAAAGCAGAGCAGATCAAAAATGCCTTCCAAAAGGAATCGGGGCTTAAGGCTTCATTAAAAGAAACGGTGAAAGGACAAGCCTATTATACATTCACTACAGCCGCCGTATCAGGTGAAGCGAATGCCAAAAATCTATTAACTCAATTGAAACAAACCACGGGTATTACAGGAAGCTACAAGCCAATCAATCAAAAAACAACTGCTGAGACATACAATGTCCAATCAGCTTATTTCAAAGGGCTGAATACAGTCAAGGATGCCATTAGCCAAATCAAGAAAAACACCGGCGTATCCGGCAGCTATCAAAAGGTTGGCAAAAGCACATCATATATTGTGAATATGAAGGGTTTAACGAAACAGCAGCTACAAAAAGTGGACACCTTCTTTAAAAAGAAAAAGTGGCGCTGCACATCATCCAGCATCAAAAAAACGACAACATCTCCAGCCTATCAAATAACGACAGCAAAAATTTTAGGCGAGAAGCAGGCAAACAAAGCCGCAGCCTTTTTTGTTCAGAATAAAGTAAAGGCAGCGAAAAAAGCAACTGGAACAACAGCAGAAAACCAATATCAGCTCATCTCAGAAGAAACATCAGATCAAGCAAAAGTGACAAAGGGCTTGAACATATTAAAAAAACATCAGCTGAGTGCATCTGCGAAAACAATCAAAAAACAAATTGCTAACACGTTTACAATCACAACTGAATCTCTGCTTGGTACAGCCAAAGCCAATCAAGCACTTACATTCTTTCAATCGAATCACATATCAGCAACAAGCCAGAAAACCGGTAAGACCGCAGCGAGCAGCTATCAAATGATAACTGAAGCCATCATCAGCAAAGAAGATATTGACCGTGTTTTAGCGTTTTTCAAACAAAATAATGCCGCCGGCACAACAGCAAAAACAGGCGAGACGGCATATACACAATACAAAATCGTAACAGCCCAGATCAGCAGCAAAACAGCATTGAACAATGGGGTAACCTATCTGAAAGCCCAAAGCTTAAGCCCGAATTACACAACCAAGACCAATCGCCTTTATAAAATCAGCTTAAACGAACAGTTCACAGGTAACGATGCAGCTGCTACGGCAGCAGCGAAGCTGAAACAATTATACGGATGGACATCATCTATCGTAAAAATCAAAAACGGGCCGCAAATCATGAAAACAAATTACAATCTCTCGCTTCGTGATATGGTCCAAAAACAAATGACAGTAAGCCCGCAAACAGACGGGGCGGCTTACGTATCGCTCACTTATATTCATACAGCAACTTCAACAGTCACAGCTGACGTACTGAATATCCGGTCAACGCCGGCAGTCATCCCGACGAACGTAATCGGCCAATTTAAAAAAGGCGATAAGGTGAAAATCATCGGCCAGACAAACGGCTGGGCCAAAATCAATTTGGGCTGGCGAAACGCAAGCAGTGATGAAGTGGTTCAATACGTGGATCCGAATAACTTTTCCAGAGACAGCAAATACTATTTCCAATTTCTTAAGCTGTCACAGGCAGCCGGGCTCAGCATCACTGAAGTCAATCAGAAAGTGCTTGCGGGTAAAGGCGTTCTGACAGGGAAAGCAAAGGCATTTATCGATGCCGCCAAACAATACGGCATCAACGAGCTCTATTTAATCTCACACGCTCTTCTTGAAACAGGAAACGGAACATCCGATTTAGCCAATGGCTTAACTTATAACGGAAAAACTGTATATAACATGTACGGAATAGGCGCATACGACAGAAATCCGAATTACTACGGCGCCAAGTATGCGTACGAGCAGGGCTGGTTCACACCAGAAGCGGCCATTATCGGCGGGGCCAAATTCATAGGCTCTTCATATATTCACAACACAGCCTACAACCAGGACACACTATACAAAATGAGATGGTCAGCCACAGCGGCACACCAATACGCAACCGACATCGGCTGGGCGTACAAACAAGTAAACCGCATGTACAGCCTTTATTCATTGCTGGACGGTTATACGCTTTACTTTGATGTTCCGGAATACCAATAAAAAAACCACCTTTTGCAGACGCAAAAGGTGGTTTTCATTTTATCTTTTAAGGACTTTATCGTCTAACGGCTCCTCTTCCTGAGGAAAGACAATTTGATCGATCACACGTTCACTTGCTTTTCCGTCAAGATCGTCGAAGAAATAATGAACAAATGAATCAATTTGCTCAAAGTTATACTTCTCTTCCTTAATGATCGAAATCATTTGCTCAGACGTTTTCGCAAGCGGACCAGGAATAAAGTCAAAGTAATCGTAATAAAAATCACGTTTGCGAATATAATCATCTACATCATAGCTGAAGAAGATCATCGGTTTATTTAATAAAGCATACTCAAAGCATACAGAAGAGTAATCCGTAATCAGAACATCTGTAACTAGCAATAGCTCGTTAATTTCCCTGAAAGAAGAGAAATCATAAAAGAAATCGCTGTACTGATAAGGGATATTGGCATCGTTACGAACGAATGGATGAATTTTGAATAAGAAGATATATTCATCCTTTAACTCATGATACAGACGGTCAAAATCCAGCACTTCAAAAGGGTAATGGGCTGATTGCTGACCGTTTCCGCGGAAGGTTGGTGCAAAAAGAATGACCTTCTTGTCCTTCAGAAACGGATATTCCGTATAAAGACGTTCTTTTACAAATGCCTTCTTCGCTTCATCAAAGAAAAAGTCTGTTCGCGGTACGCCAGTAGCGATGACGTTCTCTATATCTACGCCGAAGCCCTCTGCATAATGCTTTCGGATATTTTCAGAGCTGACAATAACTTTCGTGTAGTTTCTATGGTTTTTCGAATGCGGCGACGGTCCTCCCGGAAGCCCGATTCGACTGTAGCCGAATGTCTTAAAGGCGCCGACAGCATGCCACAATTGGACAAGGTCCGCGTTTTTACGGATTTTTAGCGGATAAATAATCGGATAAAAATCATCTATAAAAATGATTTTGCTTGTCGCAAAATGATAAGCCATAGACATCAGTTCAGACAGGCTTTTTCTATCCCGAATGCTGCTCTTTAAGAAAAACTTGAAATCAAAGTTTTCTTCGCGCTTCAGTAGTTCTTCATAAACAAATTCGAAGTTTCCTGTCAAATCAAGCCGGCTGTCAGAAGCAAAGACGATCTTATTTGACTTAATCGGAAGCAGACGGAACACATCATAAGCAAAATGGAATATGCTCGTATTCAGCTTGCGCAATAAGCGGTTCGCTTCTTTTCCAGTATCCAGCTCCAAAAGGCTCGGATCAATTTCCTGCAGCTTGTTGCAAGACAAGTTAATCGTCTTTTCGCCCTCATCATAGTTAACAATTAAATTGAATTTCATCAGCTTTTTAGCAGAATGAAATTCCATTTTTGTGGCATATACATCATTAGAGAGGAAATTGCTGACGTTTCCGACCGTATGCACTTCCTGATGTTTTACATTTTGGTCATCTACAGCTTCAATTTCTAGAAACAGCTTATACTCGCCCTGCGGAAGCGGCTTGTCATTCATCAGCTTAGAAAAGTTAATCTGCTGTGAAAATCCTGCCCACTTATAGCCCCCAGGCACATTTGAAGTATCAATTGACAGCTGATCTACCGGAACATCCCGCAGTGAAACAGCTGTAAATAAAACACCGTTGTTCACCAATAATAAACGTTTTCGAACCTGATCCTCTTTTTGAAGAGGCAGGCCCTTGATGTACATATAACCCGCAATTTTAAGAATTGATCCATTCCAAGAAAACTCAGAAATTTTTCTGACAGGGACTTGCTGGTTTTCTTCAATTCGCTTGGTTTTATCGAAAAGAGAAAAGACCCTGTTATCTGTCGAATGGACAATGACAGATGTATCTTCTGTTTTCGTTCTCTTTTTTGATCTGAAAAGTCTGTTCTTAATCTTTCTGGCCAGCTTCACTTTGTACCTCACTTTCTCCTAATCGGCACCAGATGTTAAAAATGATGAAATAAAATCGGCTACTCGCTCTGAAGATTTGCCGTCCTGATGGGTAATAAATGTTTGCGAAAAAGCCTCAATCCGCTTCGTATCAGCCTCGTGATCACTCTCGATATCGTGTACAAGCGATGGAACATCTTTCGAAATCGGCCCGGGAACAAACGATTCAAACGGATAGTAGAAATCACGTTCTTCCAAGTAGTCTTCTAAATCCGGGCAGTAAAAATACATCGGACGTTTCAGCAGGCTGTATTCGAAAATGACTGAAGAATAATCGGTTATCAGCCCATCGGAGATTGCCATCAAATCGTACAAAGAGTACGAATCGGTTAAATCCAGCACAAAATCATCCTCTTCCGTGTGCGCATGCTTGCGCATATACGGATGAAGATGGAGCATCACGACATAATCTTTATGGTTTAGCGCCGATTTTAATTGTAGCAGATCAAGCGGGGTAGCGTCACCCTCTTGATGATGTCCGCTGCCTCTAAAAGTAGGAGCATACAAAAGCTTTTTCTTATGCTTAAGTGCCGGATAAACCCTATGAAACTCATCCAGTACATGGCGAATATGATCCTTATGATAAAAGTAATCCGTTCTTGGAATGCCAAGCGGCAAAATCTGCTTTTGCTCCATTTGAAAAGCTTCGGCAAAATGCGGCACGGCATCAGGTGCACTGACAACAGCATAATCATAGTTAGAATGCACGGGAACAATCTTCAGGTAATCAGAAGAAGGACCGAACGGCTTGTCCGCAATGCTGTAGCCGAATTTTTTAAACGCACCGCAAGCATGCCAAAGCTGGATGGCGACAGTTTCCTTGCGTTTTGGCACAACATACAAAGGAAAATAATAATCATCTAACAAAAGCACACGACATGTGGCAAGGTGATATAACGAGCTGAAAAGATGAAGCAAATATGCAGCTCGTCCGATCAGCCCCTTATCCATCTTGCGGAAAAGCAGGGTGATGCGAAGAGACGGATCTTGCTTCAGCTTTTCATAAACACCTTTAAAATTATCACTTAAATGATCTTCACGATAGGAAGCGATGACAACTTTGTTGTGCTGTACTGGCAATAAGGCGCTCAATAGTTTATAAGAGGTGCTGAATACTCCTTTTACGACTCGTGTAAGGAATGTTTTCACTGTTTAAATGTCCCATTCAATAACAGTTTTTCCCCAAGATGAAGTCAAATCTGCTTCAAACGCGTTAGTAATTTCCTCAATACTGCGTACTGGGAAGCGTCCGCCTACTAATGTTTCTAAATAATCAACGACTTCAGGGTATTGAGCTAAAAAGTCGACAGTACGGGCAAAATCCTCGCGTCCGCTGCGGCTGCTGCCGATCAGCGTAATTCCTTTTTCAAGCACCATTCTCGTTTCAATTTCAACAGGGTATTCTGACACGCCTAAGAGCGCTACACACGCTTCGGGATGAACTTGGGCAATGATCTGATCAATTGCGCTTTCACTGCCGCGTCCGCCTACACATTCAAAGGCATGGTCGATTTTGACATCCTCAGGAATGTCGTTAATTTGATATGCTGCGTCAACAAAAGAAAAATGATCAAGCTTGTAAGGCGTTTTTCCGAAAATAAACACTTTGCTGTCCGGATATTTTTTCTTCAGAAGAAGCGTCATGATAAATCCGAGATTTCCGTCTCCCCATACACCGAATGTGTCACGCTTCTTATGCGCCATACGCTCAAAGCGGGAAAGCGCATGAACTGCAATCGTAATAAGCTCTGTAAAAGCTGCGACATGCGGATTAATGCTGTCCGGAAGTTCAACGAGCCGATCCGGCGCCATGAACATATAATCCTGCATAAATCCATCATAGCCGCTTGAACGGAACCTGCTAGAACGCAGGTAATTCTCCGCAATGACCTCATGCTCTTCAACCGGTGTATTCGGCACCATAACAACCCGGGTTCCGACTTTAAATGTGCCAGTCGGATCAAACATGACTTTTCCGATTCCTTCATGGATGAGAGCCATCGGCAGTTTTTTATCCATGGCTTCTTTGCCGCGTGAACCAGTATAATAGCGCTGGTCGGCAGCACAGATGGATAAATGGGTGGGCCGGATGACGACCTTATCTGAGTGGACAACTTTATCTTTATACGTCACTTCAAATTGTCGGGCAGAAACTAAACGATACGTTTGATTAATCATTGTGAAATTCGCTCCTGTAAAATGGCATTAGCCACTTTTAAGTCATATGGTGTCGTTACTTTAATATTAAAGACTTCACCGCGGACCAGCTTCACTTTTTCACCTGCTAACGAACAGATCTTACATGCGTCAGTCAGGACAGCTTTTTGTTCATCTGACAGCTTGTTATAAAGCTCGACCAATTTGCTGATCCGAAAGCTTTGCGGGGTTTGCCCTTGGTACATGTTATCGCGGACAGGGATATCAGAAATGAATTCCTGGTCTTCTGAAGCAATAATCGTATCAATGGCAGAGATCACAGTATCGACCGCACCGTATTGAAGAACCGCATCAATATTTTCATCAATAATGCGATGAGTCAGAAATGGACGCACAGAATCATGAGTAATGATCACGTCATCATTCTGAATGCCGAATTCTTTTTCAATATAGCGGATGCCGCTCATAATAGACTCATTACGGTCGCTGCCGCCTTCAACGACAACCAGGCGATCATTAGGCCCGATGAATTTTTTTAAAATGTCTTTTGTATGGTTAATCCACTCTTTAGGTGAAACGATTAAAATCTTATCGAAACGGTCATTTAATAAAAACTTTTCAACCGTATGAATGATAATAGGGCGTTTATTTAACGGCAAAAACTGTTTTGGCATATTGACGTTCCCCATGCGGGAACCTTTTCCACCGGCTAGAATCTCAGCATAAATCATAAAATGACTCCTTCCTTACTACAACTCATAATGTTTTATAGGTTTTCATATTATTTGCAATACCCATCTCTATTATATATAGGGATCAGTATAATTTCTCGTTTATATAGCTTAAAAGCTGTTTACTGGCATTCCCTCTAGAGTATTCATTCCATTCACGTGAAAAGCGCTCTACTTCTGATTGGAGCTTGTCCATATCTTTCAGCTGGTCCAAGAGCATTCCAGAATCACAGCAAGGAACCCCGGGGATCACCTCTGCATAATTCCGAATTAAACCGCGGGTTCTGTTGTAAGCCTCCAAATCATACGTATAAAACAAAATGGGTTTGTCCAGCAGCGCGAATTCAAAAGGGACAGAAGAATAATCCGATATTAACAGATCGCTCATTTTCAAAAGGTCTGCAAGAGGGAGAGCTGACACATCTTTTATACACGCACTATCTTCAGGTAATTCAGCAGATTGCTTCATAACAGGATGAAGTTTTACCGCAAGTAAATATTCTCCTTTTAATTCATGCTGCAGCTGCTTTTCTGAAAACGGCAGAGAAAAACTTTCGAACTGTCGGTCCCTAAAGGTCGGCGCATACAGTATAATTTTTTTCTCCGCTGGCAGATGATATTTGCTTTTAAGATCATTGCTGCTTTCCCGCGTCTCATTGTAAGCATCAGTTAAAGGCACACCAAACCGAAGAAATGGATCACCTTTTATGTCGAAAGATTCCTTGAATATGTCAGCCATATGTTCAGAACCGACGACAATCCGGTCAAATGAAGCATACACTTTGCGAAAACGGCTTATATCAGACCGCGAACGGTTCTGTGTGTTGATGTCCTTTAACCCAAATCTCTTAAATGCTCCGTTTGCATGCCAAACTTGGATACACTCGATCTCAGGCCTGCTGGCCAGAACGGTCGTCAAAATAAAATAGTTATCAACAATCACAGTCTTACTGCTCAGCATAGAAAAGACCGCTTTACATATATGAAGCGGGTGTTTTTCGTTAATAACCGAAACAGTAAGCGAAGGAAATTCTTTTTCCAGCGACTTGGCATGCTGGGTCAGCAGCACATGAATGGGAAATGAAAAGTGTCCCTTCTGGTATTCCTTTAATATTGCACGGGCATTATCTGGAAAGGAAACCAGAAGCGTCACTTCATTGCCCGGTTTGACCCACAACAGCAATGTGCCAATGGTTTTGATGAACAAATAATAAAATAACGCAATCCAGGATTTCAATCTGTCATCAGCTCAAAAGGGCTGTCACAGATTGTCCTCGGGCTCAGCGAAAGATTCATGCATTTCATTACATACCATAGCTCCTTTAAGGCCGATTACAGATGGCGTGATTGATCTTTGACCTGCCCCGTATATTGCGGCTTTGCTGCAGCTCGTTCATGCTTCAGCACGGCTGTAACATACTTAGGAATGCTCAGCATTCTTCTCCAGCGCGCAGGATTGGTGATCAGCCTGTACATCCATTCAAGATGGAAACGGATAAAAAATGACGGCGCTCTTTTGACATTGCCGCTGAACACATCAAAGCTTCCGCCCAGCCCTGCAGCAACAGCCTGAGGGAATAAATGGCGGTATTGATGGATAAAGAACTCCTGATTAGGATAACCTAACGCGACAAATACCATATCTGGATTTGCGGCCGCAATCTGGTCCGCCACCTCACGTTGATCCTTCACATAGCCGTCAGAGTATCCGGCAATTTCAATCCCTGGATAATCACGTTCGACGCGCTCAATTGTCTGTGCAATGACATGCTTAGCCGCACCGTAAAAGAAGACCCGCTTTTTCTTTTGATTTGCTTTATCCAACAGCGACGTAAACAAATCATAACCGGCAATTCTTGATTGAAGAGGCTTCCCGATTAACTTCGAAACCATCACAACACCAATGCCATCCGGCAAAATAAAATCAGCAGACGAAAGAACCGCTTCATAACGCGGATTCTGCATCGCTTCAAATCCGATTTCAGGATTCGCTGTTACGATGAACGCACCTCTATTTTGGTCCAAGTATGACGTTTCTAAATGTGATACAAATGAAGTTAGTTCACCGTCTACAAAATCTAATTGATTAATGGGTTTTGTTTGCATCGTAACCAACCCTCCTTTTCATCTATATGTCTATAAAAAACACGTGCCATTCGTATAGTTTCATTAAAGCCTCTTTGCCTGAAAACATCTTACTCTATCTTACCACAAAAATCTTTAGGAACTTTTAACATTCACATTACAATTCCTTCACGTTTTGACGATGAATTAATATGGGGAGGGCGTACAGAATAAATGACGCAGCAGAGAGAAAATCGTTTCGCTTGAAAATGTGACAAAAGAATCAATTTTTCTGCAAAAGAAAAATTGTTATAATGGGGATAGTTGAGACATTAGTCCTGTGAATTTTATACATCAATACAACGGTAATACCAAAAAATGCTGGTGATTGACATTTTTAAAGTGCCTTAACTTTTATAGGAACTTATGCTATTATTGTTCAATATTAAAGGTACGTGAAAATTATGTCGAAATTATAAACAATCTGTTAAAGGTTTTGGTTTTTTTCTGTTACTCTCAGTTGAAAACGCTTGGAAGGTGATGTTATCTAATGAAGAAAGTGATAACGTACGGAACATTTGATTTATTTCACTACGGACATATGAAGCTGCTGGAAAGAGCGAGAGATCTGGGTGACTATTTAATTGTAGGATTATCTACAGATGAATTTAATCTTCAAAAACAAAAAAAATCGCATCATTCATTTGAACATCGAAAATTCATTTTAGAAACGATCGATTTTGTTAACGAAGTCATTCCCGAAAAAAACTGGGAACAAAAAATCTCAGATATTCAAAAGTATAAAATCGACACATTTGTCATCGGCGATGACTGGGAAGGGAAGTTTGACTTCTTAAAGGACTATTGTGAGGTCGTTTACCTTCCAAGAACAGAAGGCATTTCAACTACCCAGATCAAAAAAGACATGGCTAGTTTATAGAAGCACTAACTAAAAGAGGCTTGAAGTAATTTTCAGTTGCTTCTTTTTTTCTTGTTTGCGCAAATATAAATTTTTCACTCTTTAAGGAGTTCATGATGAAATCTTTTATTTTAAAAAAATGCAGAAGTTCATTAATTAGGGTCTATTCAGTCCTTTTTAAGATTTTTGCTCTTCTGCCAAGAAACAACAAACTAATTTTATTTGAAAGCTATTCTGGAAAACAGTTTAGCTGCAACCCCCGAGCAATCTACGAATATTTACAGGAAAATAAAGATCAATATGATTATAAATTGATATGGAGTATTGATAAGCGGTATTTATCGGCGTTAGACGGCGTCGATGCTCCATATATCAAAAGGTTTTCTCTTAAGTGGACTTGGTACATGGCTACAGCGAAATATTGGATTACAAACAGCCGGCTTCCTTTATGGATTCCAAAACCCAAAAACACACTGTATATACAAACGTGGCACGGCACTCCGTTAAAAAAACTTGCTAATGATATGGACGAAGTGCACATGCCGGGAACGACAACTGAAAAGTATAAACAGAATTTTCTGCAGGAAGCAGACAAATGGGATTTTTTAATTTCTCCTAATGCCTATTCTACTGAAATTTTTAAACGAGCATTTCAATTTAAAAAACAAATTTTAGAAACTGGTTATCCGAGAAATGATTATTTATTTTCGCCAAAAACAAATGACGAGAAAAATGATATAAAACAAAAGCTTGGTATAGATATAAATAAAAAAGTAATTTTATATGCGCCTACTTGGCGGGATAATTTATATCATAAAAAAGGCGCTTATAAGTTCGATATACATTTGAATTTGAGAAAACTAAAAGAACATCTAGGTGAAGAATATGTTGTTATACTTCGTATGCATTATTTAGTAGCTGATGTTATTGATTTAGAGGGATTGGAAGATTTTGCATATGACCTGTCTATGTATAAGGATATCCGTGAACTATATTTTGTTTCAGATATCTTAATTACTGATTACTCTTCTGTATTTTTTGATTTTGGGTCACTTAAGAAACCTATTATCTTTTTTGTTCCCGATATTGATATATACAGAGATAAATTAAGAGGGTTTTATTATAATTTTGAAAGTGAAGCTCCTGGACCGTTATTGATGACCACAGAGGAAGTTATTAAATCTGTTGATGATGTGGGAAATTTCGCTTACAGTACTAACGATAAATATCAGAAATTTCATAGCAAGTTTTGTTATTTAGAAGCAGGCGAGTCAACAAAGAGAGTTGTAAAAAAGCTTTTTGGATAAAAGATAATTCAGCAAGCACAGAAAGGCGAGACTTAATGGACTACGGCATATATTTAATAAAGGTGAAAGTTGAAAATGAAAATATCTTATTTGATCTGAAGTGTGAAAAAAAAGATTTTTATGATCACTTTTTCAGTAGGATAGAGAATGTTGTTCTTGCAACTTCTAACAGGCATATAGATCTCTTATCGAACATCTCTTTACTTAGCGATGAAGGCATTATGAAAGTTGTTATCCCATTAGATGAGCTTAAGTCTTGTTCTGATAAAACAGTTTTTAAACTAAAGCTTATTTTAGATAGAGATGAAATTTTTATTGATATCCTAAATCAGTTAAATGATACTTTTAAACTGGTTATTGACGGGTCTGTGCTAGAGTTGGCTCCTCAAGTGGATGGAAATTTAATCGTAAATAAAAAAAGCCTTTCCGAATCGGCTTTTGTAATAGAAAATGTCCAAATGTCAGCAAATTGCACGACTTTTATTGGATCTCATACATTTTTGTTTTTAAATAGCACAGTTAAATCCATAAATTGTTATTTAGAAAACGAAGCAACAAAAGAACAATTAATAATACCGAAGAGCTCTTTAGTACTTTCAGAAGACTCAAGTTTTGAAATATCCTTAACACTGAAGGATTATCCTTTATATCAAGGGAACTGGTATTTTTATACTGAAGTTAAGGTAGGTAAATATCAGTTTGCAGTTAAAATAAAAACTGATATTAATACTGCATTACAAACAAAAGAGATGTTTACTGAAAATGGCCAACTCTTTGTTCATAATGTTTTCCAGACTCAAAATAAAGAATTGCTAATTCACATTTCTAAATTTGATGAACAGTTAATTCAGACTAAAATTCATCATTTAAGCATCGATAATAATGATCTTCATTTAAATTGTGAAATTACCCCAAATGAAGACGAACAGATTTTTATTAAACAGTTAGTTTTTATCAATAGAAAAACTGAAGATAAGCACATAATTCGTCTGCAGGAAAAAGATTATAATAACGACTTTTTACAGGTAAGTGTTCCTTTATTAACACAACGCTTTTTTGAAACTGATGGAATATGGGATGTTTATCTAGAGTTCGATACAAATGGATTAACAGTAAGTCAAAGATTATCATTTGATTCAGAAAATGATAAATCTACGGGTAAATTTATCAGTCTGCCAAAAACCATTTACAATTCTAATGGATTCATAAAAAGAGCACGTATGTATGCTACTTTAGATAACAACTTAGCGGTTCTAATAAAAGATTCAGCAATTTATGGAGAAATATCTTATATACATCATGATGGTGTTGATTTAATAGTTAAAGGTTCTATAGAGGTTTTAGATAAGGAATTTGAAATTAAAAACGTTTTTTTAGCTAATGAAAGTGAGCAGAAAATTCATTTTATTAATAACCTAGAAAAAACTTCTTCTTGTTGGCATTTTGAGAGCAGGCTTAACATAAAGAAAACAGATATAGAGGCAATGAATCATTATTTTATTTTTGATTTTTATATTTCAATTCTTGTAAAGGATCAAGAATATGCTGTAAAACTGAAGTCGAACTTAGACGATATTTTAGACAAATCACAATCTCATGTTTATCCGGAGTTTGTAATTAAAGATATAAAACCGTTCTCAATACAGCCCAAATTTAATCAATTAAATGAATTATCATTTGTTTTTTCTTCATATATTAACGCTGAATGCACAGATATAATCAGCAAAAATAAAGAAATAGAAATTTATTTGGCTATTGAAAAAAAGAATTTGATATACGAAAAAATATATTTGAAGTTAAAAGATAAGAATAGCCGCTCTGTTCTGCTTGAACCTTCGTTAGAACGGGAGCAGCAAGACTATAAAGAATTTGTGTTTTTATTAAGTGAAAACGAAGTTGAAAGTTATGGCTTGGAAAAACAAATGCAATACGATATCGGTCTGTGTTTATTAATTAATAATAAGTATGTTGAGTCATCAATAAAAATAAAAGATTTAAAACTAATAAATAGTAAGTCAACATTTAAATCTGGTGCAATTAAAATTAATAAGTCTCTCTTTTTGTCTGCTTTTATTGATAAAAGAAACGCTCTTTTAAAGCTAGAAATGAGAGACATAAAGGCTACTGAAAAGAAATCGGAAAAAATAAGGTTTCTAATTGCAGGCCTAATTGCAAAAGTTTTAAAACCTTTTGTTAATAAACCAGTGTGGTTTGTTGGAGAGAATTTAGGAGAAGTCGCGCAGGATAATGGGTTTGCATTTTTTGAATACTGTGTTCGAAATAAAAATCAAGAAAAATACTATTATGTAAGTAAGGAAGATAATAAAAATCCTGATAACATTTCGAAATATCCGAAAAACATTTTAACCTATGACAGCTTTAAACATCTCGTATTTTATCATTTAAGTAAATATTTAATTGTAAGTCATGGTATAAGAGATGTTATTCCCAGTGTCATTCATAATAAAATGAGTGAAAACCCAAAAGAAGTCATCTATTTGCAGCATGGCATCATTGCAATGAAAAAATTGAGCTTTAATAGAAAATCATATAACAGTAAAATTAAAAAGTTTGTCGTTTCATCTGATCACGAAAAGCACATTTTAGTAAAGGAAATGAATTTTAAAAAAGATCAAATAATGGTTACAGGACTATCGAGATTTGATACATTGATTGACAACAGTAAAATGGTGAATTCCAAACAAATACTCCTTATTCCGACTTGGAGAGAGTGGATTGATGACTTTGCAAGTTCCGAATTCTATCTCAATTACAGTGGATTTTTAAATAATAAGAAATTGCATAAACTTTTAGAAGACAAGAATATTATATTGAAGTTTTTTATGCATATAGAACTGCAGAAAAAATATAGTGATTATTTTAAAGATCTGCATAAAAACATAAAATTAGTAAAAGTCGGAGAAGAGAGCGTTAAAAGTCTTGTAAGTGAAAGCTCTTTAATGATAACGGATTATTCAAGCGTAGCTTTTGATTTTAATTATC
This sequence comes from Bacillus sp. 11C, assembly GCF_055486375.1. Taxonomy (NCBI): domain Bacteria; kingdom Bacillati; phylum Bacillota; class Bacilli; order Caryophanales; family Bacillaceae; genus Bacillus; species Bacillus sp. 11C. The sequence continues at coordinate 11,561 of NZ_JBUPVZ010000001.1, read as the reverse complement.
TGGAAAAGCCTGTTGTCTTCTATCAATTTGATTTACCTGACTATTTACATTACAGAGGGTCTTATGTAAATTTAAAAACAGATCTATTCGGTCAAACAGCTTATACAGATGAAAGCTTATTGGAAATCGTTCAAAAGCAAATTGAAAATGATTTTAAGTATGAGAAAAAATATAAAGTGAAATCAAAGAAATTCTATAAGTATCAGGATAAACAAAATTCAGAACGTATTTATAACCAAATAAAAATGCTTAAATAGGAAAGGAGGAAAATATAGTGAAAATTACTTTTTTGGTTTACAATATTTATGGCATGGGTGGTACAGTGAGGACTGTTGCCAACACAGCTAATTATTTAGCTGCCCAAAACTATGATGTTGAAATTATAAGTGTTAGAAGAACTAGGGGTAAACCCATGTTTGATATAGACAAGAGGATTAAACTAAACCCAATATTTGATGCTAGAAGAGGAAAGCTCTTTGGTAAAAACACTCCTTTATACAAGAAAATCATTAAAAGAATTTTAATGAAGATACCAAGTGTGTTTATTGATAAAAATGAAGATCTATATCATATGTTTAATTTATTTGTAGATCTTAAAATTCTAAAAAAACTTTCAGAAATTAATCAAGGTGCACTTATAACGACTATCCCATCTTTTAATTTCTTGGCTGCTAAATTTGTTAATCGTAATGTCATTAAAATTGGCCAAGAGCATAAGTACTTTGGCGGGTATGAAAAGTCAATTCAAACGAAAATCAGAAAGTATTATAAACAGCTGGATGCTCTAACATGTTTAACTGATGCAGAGATTAATGATTATAAGCGCCTTCTAAATAACCATTCCACAGATTTATATAAAATAGAGAATGCAACACACATGCCAAAAGAGAGCTCAAATCTTGTCGAAAAAACAGTCATTGCTGCTGGGAGATTTGTTCATGAAAAAGGGTTTGACCTATTGATTGAAGCATTTGAAAAAGTGGCCCAAGAATATCCAGAATGGAAATTAAAGATTTTTGGTGATGGTGTGGAGAAGGATTCATTACGTCAAATGATATTTGATAAGAAGTTGTATAATAATGTTTTTTTAATGCCAAAAACAGATAATATAATCAAGGAGATGTCCAATTCCTCAATATATGCATTGAGTTCAAGAAATGAATCATTTGGGATGGTTATCATTGAAGCTATGTCGGTAGGGGTTCCTTGTGTTAGTTATTCTTGTATTGGTCCTGCTGAAATTATCAAAGATGGTGAAGATGGGGTATTAGTCAAAAGAAACGATGTAGACAAGCTAGCCGAATCTTTAACTACTATAATAAAAGAAGATAGTTTGAGGAAATCAATGGGTAGGAATGCTAAGGAAAATGTGAAAAGATACTCATTTGAAGTTGTAGGATCAAAGTGGGAAAATCTTTTGCATGAGCAAGAATTCAAAAAAAACAAAACTCCTTTAAAAAAGGTCTATTCTCAAATTGAGGTACAATAAAGCAGTAGTTAGTATTTCGAGACAAATATCTCGAAATACTTTTTTGTTTACTATAGCTATAATTAAATGAAAATGAAATGTGAATTTTTTTACTGACCTTAAACCTGCTATGATGTGAAAAAAAACTTATTATCTGTTACAATATTCACCGGTGCTTTCAAATTTCTTTAACCGAAAGATCCAAAAAATCATTTAAGTCTAAGGAAGATAAATAATGAATGCATTAGTAAGAATCGTAAAAGAGCAAGTGACATCGTTTCCTTTAATTTTGCGTCTGGCTTCGTATGAGACAAAGTCTCAGTATCAGATGAATTATCTTGGTGTATTATGGCAGTTTTTAAATCCTCTCATTCAAATGCTGGCGTACTGGTTTGTATTTGGTATGGGGATTCGCAACAGTAAGCCAATTTTAACGGGTGTCGGAGAAGTGCCTTTTATTGTTTGGATGCTGGCTGGTTTGATTCCATGGTTTTTTATTAGCCCAACTATACTTGATGGATCAAACAGTGTGTTTAAACGGATTAATATGGTCGCGAAGATGAATTTTCCGATCAGTTCACTGCCTTCTGTTGTGATAGCTTCAAATTTATTTAGTTATTTTGTGATGATGGGCATCTTTTTGATCGTACTTTTGACTAACGGAATTTATCCAAGTTTACATTGGATACAATATATTTACTACTTAGCCTGTATGATCATTTTTATGTTTTCATTCAGTTTGTTTAACTCGACGATAAGTGTACTGGTACGCGACTATCAATTTTTGCTGCAATCTGTAACAAGATTGTTGTTCTTTTTACTTCCGGTTTTTTGGAATATTTCAGAGCAGCTTGGGAAAAATCACCCGAACCTTCTGCCAGTGCTTAAGCTGAACCCGATTTATTATCTGATAGAAGGGTTCCGGAATACATTTTTAGACGGGCAATGGTTCTTCCAAGACATGAAATACACGCTTTATTTTTGGGTGTTCACCTTCCTTTTATTGTTAGTAGGTTCTGTCCTGCATATGAAATTCAGAGACAAGTTTGTTGACTTTCTTTAATACGTAAGGAGATTGTACGATGAAACTAAAAGTTTCGTTTCGAAATGTTTCAAAGCAGTATCATTTATATAAAAAACAATCGGACAAGATTAAAGGATTGTTTTTTCCGGCTAAGGATAATGGTTTTTTTGCTGTGCGGAATGTCTCCTTTGACGTTTATGAGGGAGAGACAATCGGCTTTGTAGGGATAAACGGGTCAGGAAAATCGACCATGTCTAACCTGCTGGCTAAAATTATTCCGCCGACCAGCGGTGAAATTGAAATGAACGGCCAGCCGTCGCTGATTGCGATTGCGGCCGGTTTAAATAATCAATTGACGGGCCGGGACAATGTCCGGCTCAAGTGTTTGATGATGGGGTTAACGAATAAAGAAATTGATGACATGTATGACAGTATCGTTGAATTTGCCGAGATTGGCGATTTTATTAATCAGCCGGTTAAAAACTATTCCAGCGGTATGAAATCGCGTCTCGGTTTCGCGATTTCCGTTCATATTGACCCTGACATTTTAATTATTGACGAAGCGCTATCCGTAGGTGACCAAACGTTTTATCAGAAGTGTGTAGACAGAATCAATGAGTTTAAAAAGCAAGGAAAAACCATTTTCTTTGTCAGCCATTCCATCGGCCAGATTGAAAAGATGTGTGACCGCGTCGCTTGGATGCACTACGGCGAGCTTCGTATGTTTGATGAGACAAAAACGGTTGTCAAAGAGTATAAAGCGTTTATTGACTGGTTTAATAAGCTGTCGAAAAAAGAAAAAGAAACATATAAAAAAAAGCAAACCGAAGAGCGGAAGAAAGAAGATCCTGAAGTGTTTGCCCGTTTCCGCAAAAAGAAGAAAAAGCCGAAATCACTGGCTAATACAGTTCAAATTACTATTTTGTCTATCCTGACAGTCTTTACTGCGGTAACGATGTTCTTTAACACCCCGCTTCGTACCATTGTTTCGTTTGGCGCTATTCCGCAAAACGAAGCGAAGAACCATCATGGCGATGCAAAGAGCAAGACAGAGGAACGCTTAACAGCAGTCAATAAGCAAGGGTTTATCGCAGATGAAAAAGCGTCCTTGTATAAAGATCTGGATTTAAAGCATAAGGCGGGCGTCACATTGCCATTCGGTACCGAGGTAACGGTAGATTCAAAAGGCAGACAAGCAGCGAAAATTAAGTTTGACGGGCAGTCTTACTTTGTGAAAAAGAGCGCTGTGACAACAAACGTGAAACACGCTGAATTGCGGGCTGCTGCCTTTACACCTTATATCCCGCAAAATGCAGCATCTTCCTATGAATACTTTCTGAAATTCCTGGGAGACAGCAGTAGCAACATCCAATTGAAATTGAATGGATATACTGAAGGAGATACAGCTGACGGCAGAAAAACGCTGGATTTTGATTATGAAAAAATCAGTTATGTGCTGGAGAATGATAGAGCCTCTGAGCTTATCTTTCACAACATTTCTCCTGTTACTCCAGCGTCACTATCTTTAAGTGATAGTGATGTATTGTATGACAGCAGCAAAAATCGTTTTCTTGTGAATACAGATGACCAGGTTTTTGCAGTTGATAACGAAGAGCGTACGCTGACACTGATGTCGAAATAAAAAAAGGCTATTGGATGAATGTCCAATAGCCTTTTTGCTTAGATTTCTTCTTTGTTTAGTAAACCTTCCATAAATGGAACGAGTTGATCGCGAAGCTCTTTATCCTGCATCGCAAACTCAAGAGTTGTTGTGATAAAGCCCAGCTTTTCACCAACATCATAACGCTTGCCTTCAAAGTCGTACGCAAACACTCTTTGAATTTCATTCAGTTTTTGAATGGCGTCTGTCAGCTGGATTTCTCCGCCGGCTCCAACCCGCTGCTCCTCTAAGTACATGAAGATCTCAGGTGTGAATACGTAACGGCCTAAAATGGCAAGGTTTGATGGAGCTGTGCCCTTAGACGGCTTCTCAACGAAGTTTTTCACCTGATAACGGCGGCCTTCGCTTGTCAGCGGATCGATAATGCCGTAGCGGTGTGTTTCTTCTTCAGGCACTTGCTGAACACCAATAATAGAGGAAAGCGTTCTTTCGTATTCATCCATTAACTGGCGCAATCCAGGCTTTTCAGCTTGAACAATATCGTCTCCAAGCAGAACCGCAAACGGCTCATCACCGATAAAGTTACGCGCGCACCAGACAGCGTGCCCGAGTCCCTTAGGCTCTTTTTGGCGGATATAGTGGATATCAGCCAGATTCGTAGCTTTTTTCACTTTTTCAAGGAGCTCAACTTTACCTTTTTCCTCTAGGTTTCTTTCGAGCTCAGGAGAGTAATCAAAATGATCCTCAATCGCACGTTTGCTTTTACCTGTGACGATAATAATATCCTCAATACCAGCTTCGACAGCTTCTTCGATTATGTATTGAATGGTAGGCTTATCAACGATAGGGAGCATTTCTTTCGGCATTGCTTTCGTTGCCGGCAAGAATCTCGTTCCGAGACCAGCGGCAGGGATGATGGCTTTACGTACTTTTTTCAATGTCAAAGCACCTTCCTTAATAACAGATTTAGGGTTCAGCTTTTTTGAATGCTGAGTATTTAAAAGGTTTGAGTTTCTTTTCTCATGAATACCCTATTTTCATTCTGTTAAACACATTTAATCATATAAGAAAAACCAATATTAAACAAGAGTCAATTCATTGATTTTGATATCAAGGAAATACTATAAAGTAACATCAACAGGAAGAAAAAACATTTTACGCTGAACCGAAAAGTATCAGAGATACGACGCTTCTTCATGTATAGAGACAGCTCAGCAAAAATGATATAATGTAGTTCTGAAATTGTAACTGTACGAATTTTTTCGAAAGGTAATAATAGAGATGACGACTAAAGTTTCTACCCCACAATTAGCATATGTTTGTTCAGGACTTCATACTGCAAAAAAGTTCAATATCAATACAATTGTTTGGAATTATCAAATGGAAATTGTCACTTTGCATCATGAGCCTAATGGGCCTTCTTCTTTTAAAGATGCTGCTGTTATTAATTTGTACAGCTACTTTAAAGGACCAGAACCTGAGAAAGTTAAAATAAAGCATCCGATAGAACAAGAAGGTTTCACATATATTCAAGAACCGAACAAGCCCATTTACCGCTATTACGACAATGGACGTTATATCAAATATCAAAGGTTTACAGCAACAGGAGAACTTGCTGTCATTGATTACTTTAATGAAAACAGGCAAAGGTTTAAAAGGGAAGAATACGATTTATTCGGCTATGTACACAGCTTAATATACATGGACTTGGAAACGAACAAACCGAAACAGCATCTTTATTTAAGAAAAGACGGCACCTGTTATATGACCAAATGGTATAAGAATAACGGAACAACTGAAAAAATTATTATTTTTGACGAAAAAGACAATATAGTCAAAGTGTTGTACTCAGAAAATGAACTCTATTATGAATTTCTGAGCCGCTTGATAAAAGAGACGGAATATTTATTCTTAACCTCAGAAGTGGGCGTATATAAAACATTGAAGTCTCTTTCTGCTGAATATTCTTCTATGTATTTAGGTTTTATAGAGACGAATGAGGTATTGGACAATCCTGAAAAGGAAATAAGCTGCCTTCATGCTTTCGTGGTTCCTTCTTTGAAGAGGTATCATGACACAATTGAAAAAACGGGGCCTCGCACAACTATTTATAACGTTTCTGAAGGCTCATTTACCTGGAAAGGCTTTGTGGACAAACTCATTGATCAGGTGCCTTTTCATAATCAATTGAAAGATATGCATGTTAAACTGTTAGCTGCAGAGTGGCAATCAAAATCCGACTTATATTTGTCAGCCAAGGTCGAATTTAAAGGCGAAGTTCCTGCCCATTCTGTTGGCCGTCATAAAATGTATTGGAAATTAAAAAATAAGAAGAGCGGCACTGAAATTACGTTTAACGCAAATGTAAACAGCGAGGAAGAGCTGATATTTACTGTAAGCGGCACACTTCATGTTCATTCTGTATTAGATCAGCTGTCTACGATAGATTTGTATCTCTGTTCTGAGTGGGATAATAGCTTCTTTGCATCGAGTGTACGAGTAACCGATCCGAAGGAAATTCCAACAACAGAACAAAGTATTTCAGGCTGGCAAATTACTTTGGCAGAAGAAAAAAATCATTTGTGTGTTCATACAGCCGAGGGATTTCGGAGAAAATTAATGAAGCGGCTGTTTGTGAAAAAATAGGCGAGAAAGTTTTACCAGAAGAAGGAGCTTGAAAATGAGAAGGATCTTTTCACTAATATATGAAATAGACATTGAAAAAGGCGGCATTACAAGTTCTATGATGTCAAGATCTTTTACATTTGCGGAGCGCGGCCATAAAATCGATTTGGTCACACTTGATTATAAAGAGAATTATGATCAGATTGAGAAACAGCTGAAGAACGCTGGAAGACTGCATGCTGATGTAAATATCCTCAATATTTATGACGACTATAAAAACCAGCATAAGCATATAAAAGTCGGAGATGCACAGCAAAGCTATTCTGAACAAAATCGCAATCGCTTTGAAGAACCATATGCTGTTTATCATAATGAGGAAAAATTAGAGACGGAATACTTCAAGAATGGTTTATATATGAAAAAGAAGAAGTGGGATGAATCGAGTAACCTTTTATATGTAGATCATTTCAATGAAAATATGCAGATGACAAAGCGTGAATTCTTTCATGGCGATTATGTAAATAAAACGGTGTTATTCGATACGAGAAGCGGAAAAATCAATCAAATTCACTACACAGCACCGGACGGTTTTTGTTATTTAACAGAATGGTACCATTTTAATACGGGAGCCAGTCAGGGAGTTATGCTGTTTGAACGAGAGGAAAAAGAAGCTGTATTTTTCAAAAACAGGCACAAGTTTCATACACATTGGCTTGAGAAGCTATGTGAAAAAGAAATGGACCCGATTATCATCTGTGATGGTGTCGGAAGTGCTTCAAAAGTAAATGAAATGCGTGATGGATTGGCAAAACGATATTACTGTGTTCATTCAAATCATTTAGATTATCCCTATATGTTAGGCAGCAATGTCCGAAAAAATCATCAATACGCGATGGAACATATTAAAGATTATGACGGGCTGATCGTATTAACGAATGAACAAAAAGAAGATATTATGAAAGATTTTGAGTCGGACCAAAATATTTTTGTTATTCCCCATGCTCCAAGAAGGCTTGAAAAGCTAAAAACGTATGAAAAAAAGAAAAACGAATTTGTCATGGTGGCTAGATATCATGAGGAAAAAGGGATCGATAAGGTTATAAAAGCAATGGAAATTGTAAAAAAATCGCGCCCTGAAATTGTCCTTAATATTTATGGCAGCGGTCCCGGCCACGAGCAATACCAGCAATTGATCAATGATCTTAAGCTGGATAATGTACATTTAAAAGGTTATATCGCAAATCCTGCTCCGTTTTATCAGCAGGCGCTTGCGACGTTATTAACATCAAAATTTGAGGGGTTTAGCCTTGCTATTTGTGAATCGTTTTCATGCGCAACCCCGGTTATCAGTTTTGATGTGAAATACAGCCCAAGAGAGCTCATAAAAGAACACGAAACGGGCATGCTTGTAGAGCCTGATCATATTGAAATGCTTGCTGAGAGTATTATTTATTTGTACGACAACCCTGAGAAAGCCATTCAATATGGAAAAAATGCAAAGAACTTAATGAATACAGAATATAGTGAAGACCGATTGTTTGAAAGATGGGAAGAAGTATTTGAGATGACGAGATAGTACATTTTTATACCATGTTTGTTCATTATATGAGCTTTTGTGAAGAAATAGAAGCGGATAAGGATAGAGGTGTCAGGTTGAAAATTACGGCAGCAGTACCCACATACAACTCAGAACAGTTTATCTCCCGCTGTCTGGATAGTCTGGTTCAACAAACCATGCCGAATCATGAGTATGAAATTATTTGTGTAGATGATTGTTCTCAGGATGCCACGGTTTCCATATTGAAAAAATACAGTGAACAGTATTCTAATATATCGGTTATTGAACGCAAGAAAAACTCGGGAGGGCCAGGCGAACCAAGAAACCAAGCCATATGTGCTGCCCATGGTGAATACATTTTTTTTATTGATTCCGATGATTATTTAGGAATTGAAGCGTTTGAAAGAATGTATCAATTTGCACAGCAGCACGATTCAGATATTGTGCTTGGAAAAATGGTCGGTGTAAACGGCAGAGCGGTTCCGCAAGCTATTTTTAAAGAAACAAAACCTGAGGCCGATCTTGTTAAATCTCCGCTTGTCTACTCAATTGGCCCGACAAAACTTTTTAAAGTTTCACTGCTTAGAAAACATGACATATATTTTCCTTCAAATATACAGGCCACAGAGGACCAGGTGTTTGTCATGAAAGCTTATTTAGAAGCGGACAAAATTTCTGTCTTGGCCGACTATGATTATTACTACGCTGTACAGCATGACGGCGAGCACATGACCTTTGCATATGTGGCGCCTCAAAGCTACTACGGTGCTATGAAGGTAATCATAAATATGATTTGTGAGAGCCGTCTATCCCATACCGGCAAAAAACAGTTTATGGCCAAGTTTTTAAATCGCCATTTTGACTTTTCCAGAACAACGGACTTTACTGTAACAATAGAAGATGAGCAGGAACAACAAGATTGGATGACAGAGCTTCATCATTTTGTTGAACGAAATATTCCGCGCGAAATTGACAGACTTGTTCATTCTCATACACGGCTAAAATTATATTTTGTACGTCGTAATGATCTAAAGGGTTTGAAGCAATTTGAAGCTGATAAAGAAAATATGACTCAATTTACGTCTATTCAAAATGGTCATATCATAGCAAACTACCCAAGCCTTATACGGTATCATTTAACAGAGAACGAACGGATCATTGATGACAGAAACAAAATCAGTCATTACGTGAGCGAATTTCAAATGAAGAACAACACTTTATTATTAAAAGGAACGGTTACCCACTCGGCTTTAAAACCAGAGCATCAAGATATGCAAACTTTATCTGGCATCTGGGTGCATCGTGCTAGAAAAACTGAAAAAATCATTTCTCCGTTGTATGCCAAGGACGGCGAATTTGAATTTCTCACGAAGTTTACTGATTTGGCAGTTCATGAAGAAGATATGGGTGTTTGGGACTTCTTTATTGAATCAGAGATTGACGGATATAAAAAACGCGCCCGAATTGGCAGCAGCAGAGAAAAATATCCCTATCCAAAGCATGCTAAATATATTGGGAATAACGGAAAATATGCTTTTAGCGCAAGGCCTTATTTTACAAAAACATACGATAATCTGTCAGTCGATATCAGAGAACAGGAAGATTTGAAAGTCGAAATCAGAACGAGTGATTCTGATGGGGATCTAACGCTCGTATTCCCTGGAAGCCAATTGTTTTTCCCAAATCAGTCTTTATTATTGCTGGAATTCAATAACCAAGAGTTTTTAATTCCAATTAAAAAACAAATTAGTTCCGCTGATGGCACAGTGATCCAGATAGACCGGAATCTTGTTGAACAAAAATTTGCCCCTGCTCATTTACACAACACCAATATCGTTTTATCCATTAACTCATATAAGACGACATTGGTTCCAAAAAAGGATGTCAGTGTATACTTTTGCAGTAAAAATATTGAAAAAAAGCTATGGTGCTTTAAAATAAAGAAGAAAGTAGATCTATATATACAATCAGACCAATCAAAATTTTATCTGACAGCCCGTTAAACAAAGAAACAAGGTGACAAATATGAAAAAACTAAAAGTCATGACCGTCTTCGGGACCAGGCCTGAAGCGATAAAGATGGCACCGCTTGTACTTGAATTGAGAAAATATCCTGAAATAGACTCCTATGTGACGGTCACTGCCCAGCATAGACAGATGCTCGATCAGGTTTTAGATGCGTTTCACATCAAGCCTGATTTCGATTTGAATATCATGAAGGAGCGGCAGACACTGGCAGAGATTACGTCCAACGCGCTTGTGAAATTGGATGAACTGTTCAAAGACATCAAGCCTGATATTGTGCTTGTCCATGGTGATACGACAACGACCTTTGCCGGAAGCCTTGCCGCTTTTTATCATCAAATTGCTGTCGGCCATGTGGAGGCCGGACTCCGTACAGGGAATAAGTATTCCCCGTTTCCGGAAGAGCTCAACCGCCAGATGACAGGGGCGATTGCTGATTTGCATTTTGCGCCGACAGGCCGGGCGAAAGAGAATTTATTAAAAGAAAATAAAAAAGCAGACGCGATTTTTGTAACGGGCAATACAGCGATTGACGCACTCCGCACAACGGTGAGGGACGGCTATTCACATCCTGTCCTCGATCAGGTGGGCGAGGATAAAATGATTCTGCTGACCGCGCATCGCCGGGAAAATCTGGGCGAGCCAATGGAAAACATGTTCAAGGCTATCCGCAGAATTGTTGAGGAATTTAACGATGTACAAGTCGTTTATCCTGTGCACCTGAATCCTGTTGTCCGGGAAGCGGCTCAGAAGCATTTTGGCGATTCTGACAGAGTACATCTGATAGACCCTTTAGAAGTCATTGATTTCCATAACTTTGCGGCAAAATCACATTTCATTTTGACAGATTCGGGCGGCGTTCAGGAGGAAGCACCTTCTCTCGGGAAACCGGTGCTTGTGCTGCGCGATACGACGGAACGCCCTGAAGGAGTGGAAGCAGGAACGCTGAAACTTGCAGGGACGGATGAAGAAAACATTTATCAGCTGGCAAAACAGCTGTTAACTGATGATGATGAGTACAAGAAAATGTCCTACGCTTCTAATCCGTATGGCGATGGAGAGGCTTCCCGCCGGATTGTGGAAGAATTGCTGTTTCATTACGGATACCGGAAAGAGCAGCCGGATTCATTTACAGGCAAATAAAAAAGAAGCTTTGCACACTGGGGACTGACCCCATAAAATGAGACAAATAAAAAACACCTTCAAGTTTGAAAACGGATCGTTGTTATCCGACATTAGA